>NZ_CAXIBN010000027.1:0-24055 GCF_964021735.1 uncultured Wocania sp.
TTTCAATTTATTTTGATGAATCTATATCAGAATTAAAAGTAATAGGACTAAATGATCGAGAGCTTTTAAGTATTACGCTATATAATATTATTGGGCAAAAAGTAAAATTTATAGACTATATTTCCAATAAAACATCTAAGCAAATATCAGTTATTACTGGAGTTTATATTGTACAATTAAATACAACAAAAGGAAAAATTAATAAAAAAATTATTATTGAATAGTGTTTTATTTATAGTTAAGTAATTTTAATTTTTTTTTCTGTAAATAGACTTTTTCTAATGTATTAGTCACAGCATTTAAAGCCAAATCAAGATATTTAATGGCTTCGTTACTGTTGTTAGTATTAGCGTAGTAGTCAGCTTTGGCACCATAAAACAAATAGGCACGTTGTTCAAAATCTTTAGGCTTAATATCGTCTAAATACATTTTTGCTATGGTAAAATCTTGATTTTGAATACAAACCACAGCCATATTTAACACATGAATTGGCATAGGCTGCAAAGTATTTAAACATTGATACCAATAGTGAATTTTCTCCCAATTAGTATCTTCAAAAGTTTTGGCACGCAAATGTTCAGCTGCAATGGCGGCTTCGTAATGATAACACGAAAACTCGGTGTGTTCGGCTACTGCTTTATTCATCATAATATTTCCTAATTCTATAAGCGGAAAATACCATAAATTTCTATCCTGATTTTTTAAATCTAAAAGTTCGTTTTGGACATTAGTTTTGGTTTCTAATCGAGCCGAATGAAAACACATTAAAGCATATAAAGCATAAACTTCGGGCGTTCTTGTAAGGGTGTTTTTTAAAAGTATTTGGGTTAAACGCATCGATTCACCACACAACTCTTTGCGAATTAATACCTCTTTTTTATTAGAATGAAAGCCCTCGTTAAAAATAAGGTACAAAATTTCCATAACACTTTCTAGACGCTGAGGTAAGGCTTTGCCTTGAGGAATTTTAAATTTTAATTGTGATTGCTTAATTGTTTTACGTGCTCGTAGCAATCGTTTTTTTATAGTGTCCTCTTTGGTGAGTAATGCTGATGAAATTTCTTTAATACTAAAACCAGAAACGGTTTTTAATGCGAATGATATACGATCCCTAGAATTTAACTTTGGGTGACAAGCCGTAAATATCATTCTAAGTTGTGCATCTTCAATTTCTGAATCTAAAAAAAGCTCATTTATGGCAATAGCGTCCGTTCCTTGATTGATGTTAGGTTGGTGTCTGCGCTCATTTTTTAGTTTTCTAAAAATATCTAAAACCCTGTTTTTAGCCGCTTGGGTTAACCACGCTTCAGGATGGTCTGGTTGTTTAGTTCGCCAGCTAATACTAGCTTTTATAAACGTGTCTTGTACCGCATCTTCAATAATATCGAGATGCTTAAGTCCAAAAATTCGAATTAAAACAGAAACCATCTTTCCGCTATGATAACGGAAAAGATGGTCTATGAGTTTTTGTTCCATTATTGGTCGAATACCATGATTTCACGAATTTCTAAAGTGCCTCCAAGGTCATAATCTGGGTAGTCTTCAGCAATTTTTTCAACGGCATCAAAATCTTTAGCTTTCACTATATAATAACCACCAACAATTTCTTTAACTTCTGCCGAAGTTAAATCGGTTACCGTTCTGTTTTTACCAACAATACGGCGTATCTGTGGTGTTAAGGCGTTGCCATGGCTCACAATACCAGCTTGTGTCATTTTATCATTCCATGCAAACCATTTACCCATTCTACTTTGAAGATCTTCTGGAGAAAGCCCTAATTCGGTGTAATCTGCACCTATAAAAATCATCATAAATTCTTTCATAATTATATGTTTTAAAGTTTATATAGCTAAGACGTTTATTAAATTAGAAAGGGGGACACGTTTTTCAAATTTAATTAATTTTTATTTGAAGTTAACGACTTTTGCTCTTAGAGGCAAAAGTGCGTCAGGCTTGTAGTTTATCTTGAGTGAAGTCAAAAGGTAATGTCTTTTCTTATGCTGAACTTGCTTACTCTGAATTTATTTCAGTGTTTCAGTATCTCATCAAGTTTGTAAATTACATGATAATTTTTAGTTTTAATTTAAAGGCTAGTGTAATAATAGTAGTAAGCTATATGTTTTATTCATGCTAAATAGAATTATTAAAGTAGATTGCAATACTGAAATTCACTATTGAACTAGCTATTATTTTTGTACACTGTTATATTGCTTTATTATAATTTAAAATAATCGTCAAAAAATAGAAGTTGATATTTTATTGAATTCGACCAGTAATCCCAATTGTGTCTCCCTGGGCGTTCAATATAGTCATGAGGTATATTTCTTTCAGCCAACTTCTCATGTAATCTTTTGTTAGCATCGTAAAAAAAGTCATTCATTCCACAATCAAATATGAGTTTCAAACTGTCTGGGTTTAGCTTATAAACCATATTAATTATCGTATTTTTCTCCCAATATTCTTGATGGTCAGAATAACTCCCTAATCGTTTATTTAAGTCCCAGTTATTTGGGAAAGGACGAATATCTACTCCTCCGCTCATACTCCCAGCTGCTCCCCAAACATCTTGATGTTTAAAAGCCAGATAAAAAGCACCATGCCCTCCCATACTTAAACCTGTAATAGCTCTAGCAGATTTTTTCGCTGATGTATTATATTTTTTGTCTATTGCATCAATGAGTTCTTTAGAAAGATAGGTTTCATATTTCATTTTTTCATCTATGGGGCTATCAAAATACCAACTAGTAAGACCGCCATCAGGACAAACAATTATAATATTATATTTATCTGCATATTCTTTTATTCTGGGAACTTTTGTTATCCAATTTGTGTAATTTCCACCAGCACCATGAAGTAAATATAATACTGAAAATTTTTTATTTTGAGTAGAATAATTATCTGGTATTATTACAATATTTGGAATTGGTTTATTCATGGATTTACTTACAACCATAACGGTATCTACTTGAGATGCGTTAATAATTATTGTATTACAAATTAAAAAAAGTAATATTAATTTTAGTTTCATGGTTTTGGTTTTATACCTTATAATAAACAAATTCGTTTTAATACTGATATACTGAAATAAATTCGGCATAGGCAAGTTTAGCAAATGGGTGGTATACAATGTGAAACGAATCTCGACATTTTTTTTGATAAAATCAAGTAGCTTAAAACTAAAACTTTGTAGAACAAAAAAGAGACTGTCTTAATTAAGACAGTCTCTTTGTATATTAAAAATTAGTATTCTCAACCATAAGATTCCTGCATTCTCAGGAATTTATTCTCCCAAAAAAGGATATCTATAATCCGTAGGTGTAACAAAGGTTTCCTTTATCATTCTAGGCGATACCCAACGTAATAAGTTTTGGGCGCTACCTGCTTTATCATTAGTTCCAGATGCTCTTGCACCACCAAAAGGTTGTTGCCCTACAACTGCACCCGTTGGCTTATCGTTGATGTAAAAGTTTCCAGCGGCATTTTGTAATGCTTCCGTAGCTTGTGTTACTGCGTATCTATCGGTTGATAAAATAGCGCCTGTTAATGCATATTCGCTAGTTTCATCTACCAGTTTTAAAGTTTCCGCGTAAGCGTCATCTTCATAAACATAAATGGTAATTACAGGACCAAAAAGCTCTGTACACATCGTGGTGTATTTTGGGTTGGTTGTTACAATAACCGTTGGTTCAATAAAGTAGCCTTTGCTTTTATCGTAACCGCCACCAACAATAATATCGGCATCGGCATCATTTTTAGCGGCATCAATATATTTAGTTAGTTTATCGAAAGACCCTTCATGAATAACTGCGGTGATAAAGTTGCTTAAATCTTCTGGAGAACCCATTTTAAATGAGTTAACATCTTCAATAACATATTTCTTAACATCTGCCCAAAGACTTTGTGGAATATAAGCACGAGAAGCAGCACTACATTTTTGACCTTGGAATTCAAAAGCACCACGAACAATAGCTGTTGCTACTTGTTTAGCATTTGCAGATTTGTGAGCGACAATAAAATCTTTACCACCAGTTTCTCCAACAATTCTTGGATAGGTTTTATAGTTATGGATGTTGTTTCCTATTTGTTTCCATAATTCTTTAAAAATGTATGTGGAACCTGTAAAGTGTAAACCAGAAAAATCTGGACTTGCTAAAACAGTATTAGTAATCATAACTGGATCACCAAAAACAACATTAATAACACCTGCAGGAACGCCAGCTTCTTTAAATACATCCATAATGACTTTCGCCGAATATATTTGGCTATCGCTTGGTTTCCAAACCACAACATTACCCATTAATGCCATACAAGCAGGAAGGTTTCCAGCAATAGCAGTAAAGTTAAAAGGTGTTACGGCATACGTAAATCCTTCAAGTGGACGATATTCAACTCGATTCCAAGCATCACTTGTGCTTTCGGGTTGTTCCATATAAATGTCCGTCATAAACTGAACATTAAAACGTAAAAAATCAATCAACTCGCAGGCAGCATCAATTTCGGCTTGATGCACCGTTTTAGATTGCGCCATCATGGTTGCAGCATTTATTTTTGCTCTATAGGGTCCAGCAATTAATTCGGCAGCTTTTAAAAAGATACCAGCACGTTGCTCCCATGGCATTAGCGACCAGCTTTTTCTAGCTTCTAAAGCGGTAGCAATAGCATCGTCAACATGTTTTTTTTCTGCTAAATGATACGTTCCAACAACATGTTTGTGGTCGTGTGGAGGCGACATCGTTCTAGTGTTTCCAGTAGTCACGTCTTGTCCGTTAATATACATAGGTATATCAATTTTACTGTTAAACATGTTTTTGTAAGCTTTAAGAACAGCGTCACGTTCTGGCGAACCTGGAGCAAATCCGTTAACTGGCTCATTAATAGCAACTGGTACGTTAAAAAATCCTTTTCCCATTATTGTGTGTTTTATTGAATTGTCAAAATTTGAGCTGCAAATTTACGAATTTTATAATCATTTTTAAATCGTAAGACATATTAAATCGAAGTTAATATTTGTTTATTTTTTGTAAGTTGCCAAGCCGTTTTAAGACTACAGTTTTTATGTGTACAGTAACTTTAATTCCTAAAGGTGAAAATGACTTTGTGTTAACCTCAAATCGAGATGAAGCACCAAACAGAGTGTCATTAAAACCTGAATTTTATACTATTAATAATACGAAACTGTTGTTTCCAAAAGATGAGTTGTCTGGTGGTACTTGGATTGGTGTAAGTGAAAAAAACAGAGTAATTTGTGTGCTTAATGGTGGATTTGCCTATCATAAACGAAAAGCTGAATACAGATTGAGTAGAGGTGTGGTAGCTAACCATTTTATGATTTCTGATAATTTAGAACACACCGTTAATACTTATAATTTTGAAGACATTGAACCTTTTACAATGGTGATTGTAGATTGGAATACGACACTAAAATTTCATGAATTAGTTTGGGACGGAACCGATAAACATTTTAAAGTTTTGCCTTCTGAACCTAATATTTGGTCGTCAACAACTTTGTATTCAGAAACTATGAAAGCTGAACGATTACAATGGTTTGAAGATTTTAAAGCTGAAAATGAATTAGATAAAAATGCATTACTGAAATTCCACAAAACAGCTGGAATAAATAATGATGATTATGGTGTAATTATGAATCGCGGATTTGTAAAAACAACAAGTATTACACAAATTGAAAAGTCTGATGGTAACCTAATAATGCATTACGAAAGTCTTGTAGATAATGCGGTTACAACAAAAAACTTCCATAGTCCACAGGTAGTAAATGAATAATTCTGGTATTATTTTAACACTTGCATATCCAGATACCATTGTTATGGTTTCTGAAGAGTGGTTTTCCCCTTTTTTACGTTTTTTAGGTGTTGGCAAAACCAATTATTTACGAGCAGGACATGCTGCTTTAGTTTTGATTGATAAAAAAACAGGTGTTTTAGAATATCATGATTTTGGGCGCTACATTACCCCAGAACCTAATGGTCGAGTAAGAGGAAGAGATACCGATAATGAATTGCATTTTCCGTTAAAAGCAGAAATTGAAAATGGTGAACTAAAAAATCTGAATCCTATTTTAGAGTTTTTAGCAACACACCCAAAGTTAACACATGGCGATGGTAAATTAGTAGCATCGGTTTGTAATGCCGTTGATTACAAAAAAGCGCGTAAACATATTACTAAAATGCAAAACAAACATTTTATACGTTATGCAGCGTTTATAAAAGAAGCTTGTAATTGCGCTCGTTTTGTGACCGATACATTGATTGCCTCGGTAACTGATTTAAACATTAAAAAGAAACTTGAAAATTCTAAATGGTTTACACCAAGTACGGTTGGTAATGTTCTGCTTGCTGATACTGAAAATCATCCTTTTGAAGTAAGTGAAACCGGTGAAATTTCGAAATTTGAAGGTTCTCAAAAAAGTGAAAATGTACGTTGTTTTTTAGATAAACTAAAGGATCACAAAGTTAATTTGAAAGGAACACAACACCCGAAACCAGTTGAAGGTTTACATGAAAAAGCACAATGGCTTTCTGGAATTGCTGCTGGAGCTTGGTTTGAACTACACGATTTAGAAAGTAAAACTGAATACCGTTTTAGGCGTATTTCACCTTATGGAAATATTGATTGTGATGTTATTTTTAAAGTTGAAGATGCAGCTTTTAATTATAGTTTAGCATATAAATTTGTGCATTATTCTAATTGTGAATTTTTTAATGTGGAGCAGAATGGGAGGGTTTTTAGGTTTGATAGGAAGGTTTGATTTCTTTTTTCTCCAAATCCATTTTAATTTTAAATTCTCTGGATTTAGCGGATAAGAAAGTGATTGCAAATTGGATACTATTTATGGCAAACTAGCCCGCGTTAGGGATAGAGCGGTATGTTTGAGCTCGCCGACGAAGGAGGAAGCAAGTAGTGAAAGCCCGACCTGAAAGGTAACGCCCAAATTATAGATAAAATTAATGTATTTAAATATTGATTATGAGATTGCCACATCACACAAAAAAGCGTGATTCGCAATGGCGGATTAGAATAACGAGCTAATTTATCGCAAAAGGCGCGCTTAACTTAAATGTAGGAATGGTAACTTGAAACTTTTTAGTGGTAGTAAAGTTTACCATACTGTAATGCCCTTGCATAGCGCCAAAAGGCGATGTTAATAAGCAACCCGAAGTATAGGTATGCGATTCTCCTGGTTTTAAAACAGGTTTTTCGCCAATAACGCCTTCGCCAGTTACAACTTCAACATTATTTAAGGCATCCATAATTTCCCAGTGGCGTGCATTAAGCTGTACTGAGTCTTTACTTTGGTTTTCAATAGTTACCGTGTATCCAAAAGCAAACTGTATTTTATAATTTTTATAAAATGAGCCTTCGAAATTGGTCTCGACCGAAATTTTTATGCCACTTGTAACTTGTTGAACCATGTTAACTATTGATATACAATGCGTTTAGTCGGCTAAAATAATGAATATTACATTGAGAATAACAAAATTTAACACCAATGATTGAAAATATTAGTTGAACGGTATATTTATTTAGTGTTAATTGGAAATATTAACCGAACTGCCTTCGCCCAAACCTATTATTTTGTCGTATCGTGTACCCAAATCTCTGTAATAGACTACAACCTTATAATTGTTTTCGGTTTGATAGTAATTTCCGCTAATGGTACCTTCTTCAATGTTATCACTATTATTTACAATTACATATTTGTAATTGTAAAACCCTTGCTTTAGTAAAAGTGCATTTGTAAAAACTTGGTTGTAATCGTCGTAAGTCATTTTGGTACTCTCATCAATGGCGTAATTATTAAAGTTGCCATATATATGAATGGATTTATCTTTTATAGCTTTATTTGCGATTAACGAGAAGTGCACCCAAACATAATCGGCTTCTATACTTGGGTCATCAGCATCAACATTAGTTACTAAATAGTTTCCATTAATATCTGGATTGTACGTGTATGGTTTGCTTGCTCTTACTGTATTTGCGAATAAATAATTATGATATAAGTCTTGTAATTCAACCTGTTGTACACCAATGTTTGCAGCTCTTATGTCTTTGTTTTCAAAATATAAATATTCGTTTCCGCCCCAAAAACTAGATTCGGTATCGTATTTGTAAATCAGTTTATTACCTATGGTGTATTGAGGTTTTAAATCTGAAATTGCTGTGTTTAAATTATTGTTTTGAATTACTAATGTTTTTACATTTTGTTTTGGGTTGTTTAATTGCATATCGTTTGATGAAATAACAATATCTACACGTTGTTTTTCTTCTATAAACTGAATGTCTCTTGAGCGTTTTATACTAACGCCTACGTTGGTTTTGTTTTCGTAAATCATAAATTTTCTGGAAAACATAAGCTCGTCATCATCATTAAAAACACTTAACATATAATTACCAGAGACTTTTAAACCTTTAGTTTGTGTATTAGGAATGGTGAGTTTGTAATGTGAATATATTTGATAAGTGTTTAAGGAATTCTCGTAATCACGAATGCGTTGATTGTCAAAACCATCCATATATTCAGATTTAACTAAAATTGAGGGTGTCCAATCAAAATTAAAATGTTCAATTTGGTAGTAATAATCTTCTTCATTACCATTTAAGGCATCAAATTCTAAAACTAAATATTCTCCAAGTTTTAAAATAGGAAGCTGGCTTTCTTTTGTGTTGCTTTTAAAAGCAATAGTTTTAATATAATCAGGAGGATTAATTTCCTTGACTTGTGATAGAATTATTAAAGGAAAAAATAGAAAAACGATGGTTTGTTTAAACTTTGATGACATTTTTAAGCTAAATTTTGTATAAAGATAAACAAATATAATGCCTAAACACTTCTTGTTATTTAGAATTAATATAAATAAATAACAAGGCTTTATTTGAGCTAATTTTATAGCTATTAATTCGTATTTTTGCACGGATTTTTAGACAACTAATTTCAATTAAATAAATATGTCAAACGACATT
Source organism: uncultured Wocania sp. (assembly GCF_964021735.1). Classification (NCBI taxonomy): domain Bacteria; kingdom Pseudomonadati; phylum Bacteroidota; class Flavobacteriia; order Flavobacteriales; family Flavobacteriaceae; genus Wocania; species uncultured Wocania sp. Next base: position 8,980 of record NZ_CAXIBN010000027.1, read on the forward strand.
CGTATTAAAAAAGGTCTGGACATTAAACTTAAAGGTGAAGCTGAGAAAACTGTTGAACAGGCTATTATCAGTAACTACTACACCATAAGGCCAGAAGATTTTCACGGCGTTATTCCAAAGCTTGTTGCAAAAGAAGGTGCTCTAGTTAAAGCTGGAGATACTTTGTTTTATGATAAGTCTCATGAAGCTATTACGTTTTCATCGCCCGTTTCAGGAAAGATAATTGAAGTGCTTCGTGGTCCTAAACGACGCATTGATGCTATTAAGATCGAAGCAGATAAAACACAAGCTTACTTAGATCATGGAAAGTTCGATTTGAATGGAGCTACTGCCGAAAGTGTTAAAGCACATTTACTAGCAACAGGTTGTTGGCCATTTGTAAAACAACGTCCGTATGATGTTATTGCAAACCCAAATAAATTGCCAAAAGCAATTTTTGTTTCTGGATATGCTAGTGCACCATTAGCAGCCGATTTAGATTTTACTTTACAAGGAAAAGAGGCAGAGTTGCAAGCAGCTATTACTGCACTTTCTATGCTTACTGAAGGTAAAGTACATGTGTCTCTTGGTAAAAATTCTAATTCACCATTGGCTAATGTTTCAGGAGCAACTATTCATAAAGTTTCTGGGCCACATCCATCAGGAAATGTAGGCACACAAATTAATAAAATTGATCCTGTTAATAAAGGAGAAGTAGTTTGGACAGTTAACCCTCAAGACTTAGTTATTATAGGAGAGCTTTTGCTGACAGGAAAATTTAACGCAGAACGTATTGTAGCTTTAGTAGGGTCTTCAGTAGAGAAACCAAGATATTTCGTTACTAAAATTGCTAGTGAAGCAGCTACTATGGTTTACGACAAAGGCATTTCAAAAGATGCAAATGCGCGTATAATTTCTGGTAATGTTTTAAGTGGAAAACAGATTCAACCTGATGGTTGTTTAGATTATTACAGTAATGTAATTACCGTAATTCCAGAAGGAGATGATTACGAATTATTTGGATGGAATAAACCTATTTTTAACAAAATCTCTACATCAAGAGCCATGACGTTTTCTTGGTTAAACCCTAATAAGAAGTATGATTTGAACACTAATACTAATGGTGAACATCGTGCCTTTGTAACAACTGGGACTTACGAAGAGGTTTTTCCTTTAGATATATATCCAATGCAAATTTTAAAAGCTTGCTTGTATCAAGATTTAGACGAAATGGAAGCTTTAGGAATGTACGAAGTGGCGCCCGAAGATTTTGCATTAACAGAATTTGTTTGTGTGTCTAAACAACCACATCAAAAAATTATAAGAGCAGGATTAGACTTAATGCTAAAAGAGATAGGATAATGGGTTTAAAAGAAACATTACATAGTTTTAAGGAGAAAAACAAAAACAAAAAGTGGTTACCTGCATTTTCTGCAATCCACACGTTTTTATACTTACCAAATGAGACCACTCATAATGGAACTCATATAAAAGTTGCCGATGATTTAAAACGTACCATGAATACGGTAATTATGGCAATGATTCCGTGTTTAATTTTCGGAATGTTTAATGCTGGTTATCAACACAATTTACAAGTAGGAGAAATTCAAGCAGTCACAAGTGGGTTCTTTAGTTCAGAGTTTTGGACTATGGCTAACTTTATGATTGGTTTCTGGAAAATATTACCACTAGTAATTGTGTCTTACGGTGTTGGTTTAGGAATTGAGTTTATTTTTGCCATAATTAAAGGTCATGAAGTAGAAGAAGGTTATTTAGTAACAGGGATGCTTGTGCCGCTTATTGTACCAGTTGATATTCCACTTTGGATGTTAGCAGTAGCCGTAATATTTGGTGTTGTTATTGGTAAAGAAGTTTTTGGTGGTACAGGAATGAATATTCTTAATCCAGCATTAACTATTCGTGCATTCTTATTCTTTGCTTATCCAACTTGGATGAGTGGAGACAAAGTTTGGGTTGAAGGTGCTGTAGAACGCACTAAAGAAATTGCGGAAGGAGCAAACCTTGATGCTATATCTGGTGAAACTATATTAGGAAGTTTAGCTCAAGGAAAAGCAGCAGGTTATGAAGTTATGGACATGTTCTTAGGGTTCGTCCCAGGTTCAGTTGGAGAAACCTCAGTTTTATTAATTCTATTAGGCGGTTTATTCTTAATCTTTTCAAAAATAGGGAGTTGGAGAATTATGCTATCGTCTGTTTTAGGAGCTATAGCTATGGGATTAATTTTTAATGGTGTTGTAGATTCTGGATGGATAACAGAAAGCAGTAAATTTTATGGTTTAATGAGCACAACATGGTGGCATCACTTATTAATTGGTGGTTTTGCATTTGGTACGGTTTTTATGGCAACCGACCCAGTTACGGCATCGCAAACCAATAAAGGTAAATGGATTTATGGTTTCTTAATAGGATTCATTTCTATTATGATTCGTGTATTCAATCCAGCATATCCAGAAGGTGTAATGTTAGCTATTCTGCTAATGAATGTGTTTGCACCAACGATTGATCATTACGTAGTTCAAGGTAATGTGAAACAAAGAATGAAACGTCTAAAAGCAAAAACAGCCTAACGATGGAAAAGAGAACAGATAAAAACTCATATACAATATTTTTTGCCATAGGCATGGTAATAGTTGTTGGATCACTTTTGGCTTTTGTAGCATCGTCTTTAAGACCAAGAATTGATGAAAACAAACGTTTAGAAAAGCAACAAAATATTTTGTATGCTATGGGCGTAAATGAAAATGATGAGAGTAGTGCAACTTTTGTTTCAACTGAAAAAGCTCCAGAATTATTTAAACAATACATTACAAAACAATTAGTTATTCAAGGTGAAAAAATTTCAGAAGATGATCAAGCATATTTAATAGATGTTAAAAAACAACAATCTAATGCGAAGTCTGGAACAGAAAGAAAATTGCCTTTGTTTATTGGTGAGAAAGATGGTAAAACATATTATATAGCACCAATTAGAGGAAAAGGCCTTTGGGACGCAGTTTGGGCATTTGTATCTATGGATGAAAACATGGTTGTTCAAGGTGCTTATTTCGATCATCAGGGAGAAACAGCTGGTTTAGGAGCGAATATTAAAGAACGTTTCTTTATGGATGATTTTATTGGCGAAAACTTACTAAATGAATCAGGTGACTTTGTCGGAATAAATATTTCTAAAAGTAACGCAGATCCTTTAAATAAAGATAAAAACGATAATGAGGTTGATGCTATCGCAGGTGCTACTATTACAGGAGACGGCGTAGCAGCAATGATAAAGTCTGAACTTAGACTTTATGTGCCTTATTTTAAAACATTAAAACAATAATTATATGGGCTTACTTTCAAAAAAAGATGGCAAATTAATTTTAGACCCATTAGCAGATGATAATCCGATTACTATACAAGTATTAGGCATTTGTTCTGCTTTAGCAATTACGGCGCAATTAAAGGCATCAATTGTAATGGCAATATCTGTAATTTTTGTATTAGGAATCGGTAACGTCGTTATTTCTTTAATGAGAAATATTATTCCTTCTAAAATTAGAATCATTGTACAACTTACAGTTGTAGCAGCTCTAGTAATTATTGTTGATCAAGTTTTAAAAGCTTTTTCATATCAATTAAGTAAAGAGCTTGGAGCTTTTATAGGATTGATTATTACAAACTGTATTATCATGGGACGTTTTGAAGCTTTTGCTTTAGGTAATGGACCTTGGAAATCGTTTTTAGATGGTATTGGTAATGCTTTAGGTTACGGTTTAATTTTAATAATTGTTGGATTCTTCAGAGAATTATTAGGTTCTGGAACTTTATTAGGGTTTAAAGTTTTAGGAGATCCAATTGCTAAAACAGGATTGTATTCTACAGGTTATGAAAATAACGGATTTATGCTTTTAGCACCAATGGCATTAATTGTAGTAGGTATTATTATTTGGGTACAACGTAGTAGAAATAAAGCATTAATAGAAGATCATTAAATAAGTAGGCCGTAAAACAGTCCACAGTTGGCAGTCAATGCTTAAACTGAAGACTGCAAACTGTAAACTGAAGACTAAAAAATATGGAACATATAGAATTATTTTTCAAATCAATATTTATAGACAACATGGTATTTGCTACGTTCCTTGGAATGTGTTCTTACCTTGCGGTTTCTAAAAAAGTAAGTACAGCCGTTGGCCTTGGTGCTGCAGTAATATTTGTACTAGCTATTACCGTACCTTTAAACTGGTTATTAGATCAGTACCTTTTACAACCAGGGGCTTTATCTTGGTTAGGTGAAGAGTATGCATCTTACGATTTAAGCTTCTTATCATTTATCATGTTTATTGCAACCATTGCAACTATGGTACAATTGGTAGAGATTGTAGTTGAAAAGTTTTCACCATCATTATATAACTCACTTGGAATATTTTTACCACTTATTGCTGTAAACTGCGCCATTTTAGGAGGATCGTTATTTATGCAATCTCGTGAAATTGCAACTTTAGGTTTAGCATTAAATTATGGTATAGGCTCTGGAATTGGATGGTTTTTAGCGATACTTGCAATTGCAGCAATTCGTGAGAAAATTAGATATTCAAACGTACCGCCAGCATTACGTGGATTAGGAATTACATTCATCATTACAGGTTTAATGGCGATTGGTTTTATGAGTTTTGGAGGTATGCTAACTGGAGGAGATGAAGAAGCTCCAAAAGAAGAAAAAACTGTAAAAGTGAATTCTAAAGAAGATAAAGTGGTAGCTAACAACATAAAAGTAAATGAGTAATATGATTTTGGCAGCAGGTACATTAGGAACAATAATCGCAACAGTAACAGCTTTTTTAATTATTACGTTGTTATTAGTAGCATTACTATTAGTTGTAAAGCAAAAATTATCACCATCTGGTCCGGTAAAAATTACCATTAATGGTGAACGAGAAATTGAAGTAGCTTCAGGAGATAGTTTATTATCTACATTAGGTGCTCAAAAAATATTTTTACCATCGGCATGTGGTGGAGGTGGAACATGTATTCAGTGTGAATGTCATGTATTAGAAGGTGGAGGAGAGGCTTTACCTACTGAAACACCTCATTTTACACGTAAAGAATTAAAAGAAGGCGCACGTTTATCTTGTCAAGTAAAAGTGAAACAAGACATGAATATCACCATTCCAGAAGAAGTGTTTGGTATTAAAAAATGGGAAGCAACTGTTGTACGTAACTATAATGTAGCATCTTTTATTAAGGAATTTGTTGTTGAAATTCCTGAAGATATGGGTTATAAAGCTGGTGGATATATTCAAATAGAAATACCAGAATGCGAAATTAAGTTTGCAGATATGGATATTACAGCGCACCCCGAAGAGCATGAAACACCAGACAAGTTTCAAGCTGAATGGGATAAGTTTGGTCTTTGGCCATTAGTAATGAAGAATTCTGAAACTGTGGAAAGAGCTTATTCTATGGCCTCTTACCCTGCTGAAGGACGTGAAATCATGCTAAATGTTCGTATTGCAACACCGCCTTGGGATCGTGCAAAAAACGGATGGATGGATGTTAATCCAGGAGTAGCATCATCATATATATTTAACCAGAAACCAGGTGATAAAGTCACTATTTCTGGTCCTTACGGAGAATTTTTTATCAACGAGTCTGAAAGCGAAATGCTTTATGTTGGTGGAGGAGCAGGTATGGCACCAATGCGTTCACACTTGTATCACTTATTTAGAACTTTAAAAACTGGAAGAAAAGTATCCTATTGGTACGGTGGACGTTCTAAGCGTGAATTGTTCTATTTAGAGCATTTCAAAGCATTAGAAAAAGATTTCCCGAACTTTAAATTTTACTTGGCATTATCTGAACCTATGGAAGAAGATAACTGGAAAGTAAAAGAAAATATTGATGCTCCTGGTGATGGGTTTGTTGGATTTATTCACAATTGTGTTATAGATAATTACTTAAATCACCATGAATCACCAGAAGATATCGAGTTGTATTTCTGTGGACCACCATTAATGAATAAAGCAGTTCAGAAAATGGGAGAGGATTTTGGTATCCCAGACGAGCATATTAGATTTGATGACTTTGGAGGATAGATCGCTAAGCGATATTTAATTATAAATTAAACCCAATACGAAAGTGTTGGGTTTTTTAATTATTTTTAAAGCATGAGTAAACCACTTACACCACAAGAATTACACAATTTAGCCATGAATCATGTTGGTAAAGATTTAGAAGCACGCGGTTTTGAGTTTATTGCTGTAAATAGTAAACTAAAAAAGCATCCGCAATTTGTGTGTATCGATAAAAACAAACAATACTTTTTTGTTATTGTTCGAGCAGTAATTTTACCAGATAATCCTAATAATTATGATGTAGTTTGGATGGAATCCTTTAAAAAGCATGCCAGAGAAAAAGATGCTAAAGTACTTTACGCGGGTGTAGGCTTAGGAAATCCAGATAATGAAAAATCGCCTATCTATTTAAATGAAGAATATTTGTTAGAATATAATGGCATACAAGTTTTAGAAACTAATTTGAATTAAAAAAAAGTTGAATTATTACCTCCTCGTAATAACGGATTTATTATGAAACGAATTTTAATATTATCTTTTCTGTTTGTTTTAATTTTTTCCTGTAAAAAAGAAGATCCTAAAAACACCATTCTAGAAGGTGCCATTTTTGGTACGTATTATAGAGTAACTTATGATTCCGATATTAACTACCAAAATCAAATTGATAGCTTGTTTTATGTAATAAATAAATCGATGTCTACCTACCAAGTAAATTCAGATATTTCAAAATTAAATAGAAATGAAGATGTAGAAATTGACCAACATTTTATAAAGGTGTTTATTGTTTCAAAGAAGATTTATAAATTTACAAAAGGAGCATTCGATCCAACTATTGGAGCGGTAGTTAACGCATGGGATTTTGGACCAGAAGGAAAAATTGTAAATTTAGATAGCATTAAAATTGATAGCTTAATGCAGTCTGTAGGTTTTGATAAAGTAAAATTAGTAGATAAGAAAGTTGTGAAATCTCAAGAAACTTTTATAGACTTTAATGCGATAGCAAAAGGCTATGCCGCTGATGTTATTTCAGAATTTTTAAGTAACAAAAACTCTAAAAATCATCTTGTAGATATTGGTGGCGAATTGAGAGCAAGCGGTATTAATATTGAAAAACAAAAGCCTTGGAGAGTTGGCGTAGAAAACCCAAATTTTGATGGTACACAATCAATAAACCGAGCCTTAGTTTTAAAAGATGAAGCCATGGCTACTTCAGGAACTTATAGAAAATTTAAAGTAGATGAAAACGGAAACCGATATGCCCATATTATAGATACAAAAACGGGTTACCCAAGCAAAACGAACTTATTAAGTATTTCTGTTATTACAGATAATTGTATGATGGCTGATGCCTATGCAACCGCTTTTAAAGCTATGGGTATTGAAAAAGTGAAAGCATTTTTAAAAACACATCCAGAACTTAAAGTGTTTTTAATTTTTGAAAATGAAAACAAAGAATTGGAAACCTTGACTTTAAACGGTTTTCCAGAATAGTTGTCATTGCACATCACATTTTTTATGTGATGTGGTAATCTGTTTGTTTTAATATTAATTATTTATAACAAACTGGAATAATTTCCCCTTTAGCTAAACAATATTTTTCTATTTCTGCATCTGAAAGAGTTGATGTGTAATTCACTTCCTCAACTTTAAAGCCAATACTTCGTAGTTTGTCAAAATAATCTTTACCATAAACACGTACATGGTCGTATTGTCCAAATATTTTAGCACGTTCTTTTTTGTCTGTTATCGAATCATCTTCAAAAGTCTTTGCTCTACTTAAATCTTGCGGAATTTGAAGAATTGCCATTCCGTTAGGTTTTAAAACACGATATAATTCTTGCATCGCTTTAGTGTCGTTTGGAATATGTTCTAAAACATGATTGCATAAAATAACATCGTAACTATTATCTTTAAAAGGAAGATTACAAATATCTGCTTTTACATCTGCTAATGGCGAATTCAAATCTGTAGTTGTGTAATTCAAATTTTTCATCTTTCTAAAACGTTTGTAAAATGCTTGTTCTGGCGCAAAATGTAAGACTTTTTTTTCTGCTGAAAAGAAATCGGTTTCATTATTTAAAAACAACCATAAAAGCCTATGACGCTCTAAACTTAATGTAGATGGAGATAGTACATTATTACGTTGTTTACCATATCCGTAGGGTAAAAAGGTTTTAAAACTTTTACCATCAATAGGGTCGGTGTATTTATCTCCCTTTAAAAAGAAAGCTAAAACAGGACGAATAATATAACTTAACCTAATTAGTAGAGGTCTAGGAATTACATTTAGTATAATTTTGAAGAGTTTTTTCAAAAGCGATTATTTATAATCTTCGCGTAAAGGGAAGAATGTATCAATAACAATACAATTTGTTAACGCATTTGCACTGTGAATCGCATTTGAAGGTATTACTGTAATTGAATCTGATTCAAGGATTTGAGTTATACCATCAATTGTCATTTCTAATTTACCAGAAATTACCTGAGTAATTTGTTGATGAATATGAGAGTGTGCTGGTAAAATAGCTCCTTTTTCAATATTGATAAGCCCTACAGTATTATTATTAGTATGAATATATTTTCCTTTTATACCTTCAACAAGGTCTTTTTCTGGTATGTCTGAAAATTTATAAGTCATAACTATAAAACAAACTGTTTTTGTCTAAATTCCTCTTCCTCATTACTATCAATTCCTAAAGCGTCGTATATATAAGCAAAAGTTGAGAGTAATTCTGGTTTGCCATTTACTAATGCTACATCATGTTCAAAATGAGCACTTGGTTTATTGTCTAATGTTGTAATGGTCCAACCGTCTTTATGTTGTTTTATTCTTTGAGTTCCCATATTAATCATTGGCTCAATAGCAACCACCATACCATCTATAAATTTTTTACCACGCCCACGTTTTCCATAATTTGGCATTTCTGGGTCTTCGTGCATTTTACTTCCTAAACCATGACCGACTAATTCTCTCACGACTCCATAACCATGATCTTCGCAATATTTTTGAATGGCATAACCAACATCGCCAACACGATTACCTTTTTTAAATTCTCTAATACCAATATATAAAGACTCTTTGGTAACTTGTAGAAGTTTTTTTGTTTCAGGAGCAATTTCGCCAACAGCAAACGTGTAGGCATGATCGCCATAAAAACCATTTTTTAAAGCACCGCAATCAATAGATATTATATCTCCTTCTTTTAAAGGTTCATTTGTTGGAAACCCATGGACTACTTGATCGTTTGGGCTCATACAAAGCGTGTTAGGAAAATCATATAACCCTAAAAATCCTGGTACAGCACCTTGTTCTCTAATATATTCTTCAGCAATTTTATCTAATTGGAGTGTTGTTACTCCAGGTTTTACTTCTTTGGCTAGTATGCCTAATGTTTTAGAAACAATCAAAGCGCTTTCTCGCATTAATTCAATTTCCTCGCTTGTTTTTACTATAATCATCTTTTAAAAAATATGTGCAAAGATACTTAAAATTAAAATTCTAATTATTCTGACTTTATATGACTTTTGACATTTTTTATCAGCTTTAAAATAAATAATTTTGTGCTATAAATACTTGAAAAATGTTTAAAGTAGTAAGTGCTCAAGAAGCTGTAAAGACAATTAAAAGTAACAATAGAGTTTATATTCAAGCAGCTGCTGCCGCTCCGCAGTTATTAATGAATGCGATGTCTGAAAGACATGAAGAATTACGTAATGTTGAGGTTTGCCATTTACATGTTGAAGGCGAAACACGATATGCAAACCCGGAATTTAAAAATAGTTTTCACGTCAATTCATTTTTTATAGGAAGTAATGTAAGGCATACGTTAACAGCAGGAAATGGATCATATACCCCTGTTTTTTTAAGTGAATTGCCTTTATTGTTTAAGCGGAATATATTACCGTTAGATGTAGCATTAATTCATGTGTCTGTTCCAGATAAACACGGATATTGCTCATTAGGTGTTTCGGTTGAAGCTACTTTAGCAGCTATTGAAAATGCAAAAATTGTTATAGCACAAGTAAACCCTCAAATGCCTAGAACTCATGGTGATGGTATAATACATCATACCGAAATTGATTTATTTGTAGAATGCGATGAGTCAATACCAACACATAATATTAGTAAACCAACTGCTATTGAAAATAAAATTGGAGGTTATGTTGCAAGTTTAATTGAAGATAAAAGCACGCTGCAAATGGGTGTTGGATCTATTCCTAATGCTGTTTTGTCTCGACTTACAAATCATAAAAATTTAGGGTTACATACTGAAATGTTTTCAGATGGCGTTATTGATTTAATTTTGAATGATGTTATCAATGGGAATTATAAAACAATTAATCCAGGTAGAGCTTTAACAACTTTTTTGATGGGTTCAAAACGTTTGTATGATTATGTAGATGATAATCCTTTTATAGAAATGAGAGCTTCAGATTATGTAAATGATGTTTCAATAATCAAACAAAACCCAAAAATGGTTGCAATTAATTCTGCAATAGAAGTAGATTTAACAGGGCAAGTTTGCGCAGACTCAATTGGAGCAAAAATGTATTCGGGTGTTGGTGGGCAAATGGATTATATTCGAGGTGCATCACTTAGCGAAGGTGGTAAGGCTATTATTGCATTGCCATCAGTAACACGCAAAGGTATTAGCAGAATTGTACCTAGTTTAAAACCAGGTGCGGGAGTAGTTACAACACGTGCACATGTACATCATGTTGTTACTGAGTATGGTATAGCTAATTTATACGGAAAAACTATAAAAGATAGAATTAAAGCTTTAGTAGATATAGCACATCCAGACCATAGAGAGTCTATTGATAAAGCTTATTTCGAATTAATTTAAAGTTTATTTAAAGAAGCTAAAAAAACCTTTTTTATTTTCTGGCAGGTTTGGTTTTGTATTGGTAAGCATTTGGTATATTTCGCCCCAACCTATAAAGCCACCAATATTTCTGTCGTCTATAAATAAATCAGCATGAATTTTTCTACTTATGCTTTCATTGTATTCTTCACCAGAGAAACTACTATTTATGGCATAAAATACAACGCCATTATTTTCACAAAAGGTAACAGCTTCGTTTAACTTTTCGCCACACCTGTAAGTCCATAAAATTAGTCTATGACCTTCTTCTTGTAATTTTTTCAGGGTTTCAAAAGCAAAAAGTTTAGGTTTTCCTATTTTTGGGTAATCATCTTCCACAATAGTACCATCAAAATCTACAGCAATTATAAGTGTTTTGTTAAAATTCATTCAAATTATAGACTTGAGTTTAGCACAAAAGTACAATAATTTATTTTTCATTTATTTAAACCAAAGCATGTTGAGTCATAGCTTTAGGTTGCGGTACGCCCATAAGTTTTAATATAGTTGGAGCCATATCTCCTAAAATACCGTTTTTAATATTTTTTAATTCATTATCAATTAAAATTACAGGAACAGGATTTGTTGTGTGTGCGGTATTTGGTGTACCATCTGGATTGATCATGGTTTCGCAATTGCCATGATCTGCTATAAGTAAGGTGGTATAACCATTGTTTAAAGCCGTAGAAACTACATCTTTCACACATTCATCAACGGCTTCACAGGCTTTTATTGCTGCTTCCATAACGCCAGTGTGCCCAACCATATCTCCATTTGCAAAATTTAAGCAAACAAAATCTACATCGCTTTTTTGCAATTCTGGTACAAGTGCATCGCGCAGTTCGTAAGCACTCATTTCGGGTTTTAAATCGTATGTAGCCACTTTAGGTGAGTTTCTTAAAATTCTGGTTTCACCATTAAAAGGAGTTTCGCGTCCGCCAGAAAAGAAAAAGGTAACATGCGGGTATTTTTCGGTTTCAGCAATTCTAATTTGTTTTTTATTATGTTTTTCTAAAACTTCACCTAAAGTTTCAGTTAAATTATCTTTATTGAATATAACGTTAATGTTTTTGTAGGTGTCGTCATAATTAGTAAGCGTTACATAATGCAAATTGATTTTATGCATATTTTGCTCGTGAAAATCGGTTTGTGATAAAGCTTCAGTTAGCTCACGACCGCGATCTGTTCTGAAATTGAAGAATATCACAACATCATCTTCTTCAATATTTGTAACAGGTTTATCGGTTTCATCAACCATAATAATTGGTTTGATAAACTCATCGGTAACATCGTTATCATAGCTTTTCTGAATAGATTTTGTTGCATTAGTCGATTTTTCACCAACGCTATTAACCATAGCATCGTAGGCTAACTTTACACGTTCCCAACGTTTATCCCTATCCATGGCGTAGTAACGACCAGTTATAGTTGCTAATTTGGTGTTTGTGTCTTCAATATGGTTTTCCAATTCTGTTATAAACCCATAACCAGATTTAGGATCAACATCACGTCCGTCTGTAAATGCATGCACATAAGTGTTGGTTAATCCAAAATCGTTAGCAGCATCAATTAAACCTAGTAAATGGTTAATATGCGAATGCACGCCACCATCACTTAGTAAACCTAAAAAATGAACATTTTTATTATTATTTTTCGCATAGTTAAACGCATCAACTAAAACTTTTTCAGTATTAAGGGTTTTATTTTTAACAGCTAAATTTACTTTCACTAGATCCTGATAAACAATACGTCCAGCTCCCAAATTCATATGTCCAACTTCACTATTTCCCATCTGACCTTCAGGTAAACCAACATGTAATCCATCAGTTCTTAAGGTAGCAAAAGGATATTTTTTATACAGTGAATCTATAAATGGTGTATTGGCATGATCGATTGCTGAAACTTTTGGGTCTGGAGAATTTCCCCAGCCATCCAATATCATTAAGATGACTTTTTTGTTCATTTTTATAAAAAAATTTAAGTAATCAAAGATAGTGAGATTATAAAAAATATCCTTGTAAAAAACCTTCAAAAAGCTCTAAAACAAAAGATTTTTGCGAGTATCTCAATGAAGAAGCTTTAACATAATAAAATGTGAAATCAATGTTAAAAAAATGTTATTAATATTTTTTTATGTAACAGATTAAAGTTTTTGTCGTCTCTTTAGTATATCAAAAAACGAAATCAATAATCAAATTAAAATCTTTCATCATGAAAAAAACAATCATTATTTCCGCAATCGCATTATGCTTCTCTGTAGTATCTGTTAATGCAAAATCTATTAATGAAAGCGCTAAAGGTTATAGCGTAGAATCTGTAGTTCAAGTTAATCCTTTTTGTGTATCCATAGCTAAAGGAGACATAGAAACCGTTAAGAAACTTATTGATTTAGGCCAAGATGTTAACAAAAAATCTAATGGAATGACACCAGCAATGTATGCAGCGAAGTTTAACAGAACAGACATTTTAAAGCTTTTAATATCTAAAGGAGCTAAGTTAAAAATTAAGTCCGATAAGGGTTTAACTGCTATGAAATATGCAAAACAATCTAATGCAAAAGAAGCTTTGTCAATTATTGAAGAAGCGTTAAGTTAGAAAATAATTAATTATTCATATAACAATTATTTAGAGCTAGTCACTCGAAAAAGCCTTGTTTTGCAAGGCTTTTTTTATTGATTTTTATATTTTTCTATAGATTCTTGAATTTTTTCAATTCTATTGTCAGGATCTGGGTGTGAGCTTTGAAACTCAGGTACTCGATTTGGACCAGCTGCATCTTTTAAAATTTCCATAACGCCAATCATTTCTTGTGGGTTATAGCCAGAATTTAGCATAAATAAAACACCAAGATCATCACTTTCCAATTCGTCTCCACGACCATTTTTCAACAAAGTTTGTTGCCCAATGCCACTTACTAATCCACCCATGTCTGCCCCAACCGAAGCACCTGTAGTTACAGTTTGCCAAAAGTCGCTTTCTGCAATACGTTCGGCTGAATGACGACCTAAAACATGACCAATTTCATGTCCTAAAACACCAGCTAACTGATCTTCGTTTTCTAATTTAGAAAATAAAGCATAGGTTATAAAAATTTGTCCTCCAGGAAGCGCAAAAGCATTTATCGTATTTTCATCTGCCAGGAGGTGAAAATCGTATTTATAAGGAGTGTCTTTTGCTATGCTATTATTTACTAGTTTGTTGCCAACCTCGTCAACCATAGCCTGATATTGATTATTAGGATGTAATCCCCCATGTTGTTGAGCCATTTGTGGCGCATGTTGTAACCCAATTGCTATTTCTTGATCCGAAGTCATATTAATAGTTTGTACGCGACCTGTATACTTATTCTTTTCTTTACTATTACATTTTTGAATAAATGCAAATGCTACGATAGCCAAACCAATTAATAATCTAACTTTAAAATTTCTACTTCTCATCAATATAAATTTATGATACTAAAATTACAAAAAAATGACTTTATATGAATAATCTGTTTTATTTGAATTTGTAAACATAATGGTTGGACACATTTTTTAGGTTTTTGTCACTCTTTATAATGATATTTTATTTAATAATTAGAAAATAATTATCTTCACTTAAAAAAAGTATTTCATGTCTTTTCATTTTAAAATTATTGATAAAAAAAATATAAATTCTGTGATACCTTTAGTTCAAAAACTAAATAGTAATAAAGTATCTGATGCTGTTTTAAAACAACGTTTTTCAGAAATGATAACTCAAAACTATGAATGTGCAGTTGTTTATGATGATAAAAAGTTAATTGGTGTTTGTGGATTATGGTTTTGTACGAGACATTACTCTGGAAAAAGTGTAGAGCCTGATCATGTTTTTATTGATGATGATTATCGTGGACGAGGTTTAGGAAAGCAATTCTTTTGCTGGATTTATAATTACGCAAAAGCTAAAGGGTTTGAAGCCATGGAGTTAAATACTTATGTTGCAAATTCTGCGTCTCACAAATTTTATTTTAATGAGGGCTTTAAAATTTTGGGGTATCATTTTTTAAAAAAGCTTTGATTTTTTTTGCGTCAGAAGAGAGAGTTTATATATATTTGTAGCAGGATTAATGCGGGAGTAGCTCAGTTGGTAGAGCGTCAGCCTTCCAAGCTGAATGTCGCCAGTTCGAACCTGGTCTCCCGCTCT
>NZ_CAXIBN010000028.1:0-23916 GCF_964021735.1 uncultured Wocania sp.
TCGTATTTCTTTACTGTTTCCTTTATCTGATCTTCAGATAAAACGGGATTTAAGATGAAAACAGTTTCATAATGATTCATAAAAATCGTTTTTATTGTTAAAAATTGGCTGCAAAAATAAATAATTTCCTTATATTACACAACTATAAGTCTTCCTATTTTTTTAGCAAAAAGCATTATTTTTAAAATGTTAAAATTATGTTAAAAACAACACTTTACCGATGATTTTTGGTTTTTAGCCGAATTTTTTGTACTATTGTCGATATCTTAACCGAAATAATATAAAATGTTATGACTTTAAACTGTGTAGTAGTAGACGATTCAGCAATACAACGTCTCTCTATAGTTAAGTTAGTAGAGAATCACCCCTCTCTAAACTTAATTGCAGAGTATAGTAGTGCTTTAGAAACTAAAAATGGTTTAAATACGCATCAAGTAGACTTAATTTTCCTTGACATTGAAATGCCAGTGTTAAATGGATTTGAACTTTTAGACGTATTAAACAACAAACCTCAAATTATTTTTGTAACCGGTAAAACCGAATATGCTTTTAAAGCATTTAATTACGATGCTACCGATTATTTACACAAACCAATTACCAGAGAACGCTTTAACACCTCTGTTGATAAAGCCCTAGAGCAACACAAATTGACTTTAGACTTTAACGAAGAAGAAGGTGAACACATTTTTGTAAAGAGTAACCTTAAAAAACGTAAAGTTTATATTAAGGATATTAAATGGATTGAAGCTCTTGGTGATTACGTAAAACTAGTTACAGAAGAAACAAGCTTAGTAGTGTTATCTACTATGAAATCTTTTGAAAAAGAATTACCGGAAAATAAATTTTTAAGAATTCACAAATCTTATATTGTTAATCTTGATAAAATAGATAGATTTAACAGTAAAAATGTTGAAGTTGGTGCTTACGAAATCCCTTTAAGTAGGAATAAAAAGACACAACTTGTAGACGCTTTAAATAATATTTAAAATTTAAAAGTTATCGACATTTAAAATTACTTTAACCGACCGAAAATCTTTTATACTCAAGAAGCTGTTATTTATTTTAATAATAGCTTCTTTTGTTTTTCCTAAACTTTGATGTTTGGGAATTTTTACCAGAATATTTTTATGAAATTGGTTTCTTATTCTAGCAATTGGTGGCGATTCTGGTCCTAAAATATGTTCTGTAAATACTTGTCTTAAAGATTTAGCTAACCAAATGGAAGCAGCATCTACCCTATTATAATCTTTATGTTTTAAAGTAATTTTAATTTGCTTATAAACTGGTGGGTATTTAAAATTATACCTATCGTTCATTTGCTCATTAAACATCTCCATATAATTATTTGTAGAGACTTGCTGCAATATATTATGATGCGGATTATAGGTTTGAATTAAAACCTTACCACGTTCGTCTGTTCGTCCTGCTCTACCAGATACCTGTAGCATCAATTGAAAACTACGTTCGTGCGCTCTAAAATCTGGAAAGTTTAACATATTATCGGCACTCATAATACCAACTAACTTAACGTTTCTAAAATCTAAACCTTTAGTAAGCATTTGTGTGCCTACTAAAATATCTATTTCTTGTTGCTCTAAAGCTGTAATTATTTTTTCGTAACCATATTTACCTCGTGTGGTATCTAAATCCATTCTGGCTACCTTATAATCTGGAAATATAAGCTTTACCTCTTCCTCAATTTGCTCAGTTCCAAACCCTTTATTATCTAAATCTTGACTACCGCACGCCATACAATCTTGTAACATGGCCATAACATAACCACAATAGTGGCAGCGTAATTGATTTCTGTATTGGTGATAGGTTAAACTCACATCGCAGTTTGGGCATTGCGGTGAATGTCCACAGGTTTTACACTCTATAATAGGTGAAAACCCACGGCGATTTTGAAATAATATAATTTGATGCCCTGCTTTTAATGTTTCGGTCATTTCTTCAATCAATCGATCACTAAAATGCCCTTTCATCCGTTTCTTTTTAAGCTTATCCTTTATGTCTACCAATTCTATATCTGGCATTAATACATCATTAAAACGGTGCTTTAATTCAACAAAACCATATTTATTTTGTTTCGCATTAAAATAACTTTCTAAACTTGGGGTTGCCGAACCCAAAAGCACTTTTGCATGATGCATATTCCCTAAAACAACAGCCGTATCTCGAGCATGATAGCGTGGTGCAGGATCAAATTGCTTAAAAGATTGCTCGTGCTCTTCATCTACAACTATTAATCCCAAATTATCAAAGGGTAAAAAAATGGATGAGCGAGCCCCTAAAACGATTTTCGCTTTCGCAGATTTTTTCAATACGTTATTCCAAACCTCAACACGCTCGTGCGATGAATATTTAGAATGAAAAATAGCTACTTGCTCACCAAAATAATTTTGTAAACGCGTTACCAATTGTGTCGTTAAAGCTATTTCTGGCAATAAATACAGTACCTGCTTCTCGTTGTTTATTACCTCTTCTATTAACTTTACATACACTTCTGTTTTACCAGACGACGTAACACCATGTAATAATGTTACGTGGTGTTTTTTAAAAGTATCTTTTATTTCTTTTAAGGCTGTTTGTTGGTAATCATTTAGATTTTTAGTAGCTTCATTATCATCACCCGAATACTGAACTCTATCTGTTTGAATATGATACTCTTCAAGAATTCCTTTATCAATTAACGCTTTTATTATCGCTACAGAAGCATCACTTTCATCTGATAAATCTGAAACTTTTACAGGTTTTTTAGTTTTTGCTGAAACAGAAAATAGTGTCATTACCACATCCCGTTGTTTTGGAGCTCGACTTAAATTTTCTAATAATTTTTGTAGTGCATTTTCAGATGAAAAGTTTGCATGTAACTTTACATAACGCACCAATTTGGGTTTATACTTTTCGTAAACTTCTTCTTCAACAGTAATCGCTTCTTTTTCAATCAACCTTTTAATTACTGGCAATACATTCTTTTTATCAAGAATATTAGAAATATCATGTATTTTTAACGACGATTGATGCTGTAAAGCTTCGTAAACCAAAAACTCATCATCTTTTAAAATAGATTCATCTATAGCTTTTTTGTGCTTAATAACTACCGTTTCACTTTCTAAAATAAAAGCACTTGGTAATGCCGCTCGCATCACATCGCCTAAAGTACACATGTAATATTTAGAAATCCATTGCCAAAGTTGTAATTGCTTTTCGTTTACTATGGGCGCATCGTCTAAAATTTGATGAATTTCTTTAGCCTCATAAGCTGCTGGTGCCTCATTATGAATTCTAAATACAATTCCTGTATATATTTTTGATTTTCCAAAAGGTACAGAAACGCGCATTCCAACACTTAAAAAATTAGCTTCAGAAAGTGTTATACTATAGGTGAATAGCTTTGGAAGCGGAATGGGAATTATTACATCAATGAAGTGCTGCATAAACTAACATCGTTTTCGTAGTTTATTCAAAGATGCATTTAATTCGTAACCTAACAATAGGATATTTGAGTTTAACCACAAATAGAATAGCAGAATTAATAATGCGCCAATAGAGCCGTAAAGTTTATTGTATTGTCCAAAGTTTTCAATGTAAAGTCCAAACAAATAAGACGAAATAATAATAAGTATGGTTGTAAATAGTGCTCCTACAGAAAAAAACTTAGAGTACCTTCCTTCTTTTGTTCCAAAATAATACAAAGTTGCTGTGGCAATATATACCATAACAACAAAAAACACATATTTTGCAATATCTAACCAAAATACGGTTTGAGATTCTACTTCGTAACCACGATTTCCAAGTGCATCAAATAAATTTCGCACAACATAAATTTGAAAATATCCTAAAACTATAATGGTAACAATTAACAAAAAAGCCAATATTAGCGCAATACCCAAAGCAAATAAATATTGTCTAAAAACATTACGTGTTAATTGCTCATGATACGAGTTTTGAAAACCAGAAAACACTGCATTTACACCGTTTGCCATTAATGCAATGGATAGCACAAAAACCGATGATAGTAAACCTCCACGTTGGGTTTGATCTATATTTTCAAAAATATTTTGAAAGAAAAAATCGGATGTATTTGGTGGTAAAAATGATTCTAAAAATGTTAGAAATTCTATTCTAAAATCATCAATTGGCACATAAGGGATTATTATTAAAATGAATAGTAAAAACGGAAAAATAGCAGTAAAAAAACTAAAAGCAATAGCACTTGCACGTGTTGTTAAAGCGCCTTTTACAATGCCAATTACATACATTTCCAGAAGATCGTAAATAGAAAGCCCTTCAAATCCTGGTAACTTAATTTGTTTGAAAAAGCGAACTAATATATTAATTACAGGAATTTTATCTAATTTATCTTCAATGGATTCGCTCACGTAATTATTATTTAATCTTTTATTGTAAAGTCGTTACCAATTAAAGTGTAAGTCTCTTTATAATGCTTACTATTTTATAGCTTTTAAACTTAAATCCATATTATGCACAGAGTGTGTTAAAGCACCACACGAAATATAATTTACACCACATTCGGCATAATACCTTACTGTAGCTTCATTTATATTTCCAGATGACTCTGTTAAGCATTTATTACCAATCATTTTCACAGCTTTTCTGGTGTCTTCGTAATCAAAATTATCAAGTAGTATTCTATAAATACCATCGTTTTTTAAAATTTCATCAACTTCGGTTAAGTTTCTAGCTTCAACCATAATATCTAAATTTTTACCCGTTTCGGTAAGATACTCTTTAGTCATTTCTATAGCTTTTGTTATACCTCCAGCAAAATCTATATGGTTATCTTTTAGCATAATCATATCATATAAAGCAAATCTATGATTTTCGCCACCTCCTAATTTTACTGCCCATTTTTCTAGAACTCTAATTCCTGGAGTTGTTTTACGTGTATCTAAAATTTTAGTGTTTGTCCCTTCTAATAAATCAACAAATGTTTTTGTTTTTGTTGCAATAGCACTCATACGCTGCATGGCGTTTAAAACAGTACGTTCTGCTTTTAAAATAGATTGCGAAGATCCTTCTACAAACATTACAATATCTCCATAAGTTACTTCAGATCCGTCTTCAATACGTACATCTAGCTTTAAATTCTTGTCGACGTAAGCAAATACTTTCTTCGCAAAATTAACACCGCCAATTATGCCCTTATCTTTTACTAAAAGTTTAGCCTTTCCTCTTGCATTATCGGGAATACATGCTAACGAGCTATGATCCCCATCACCAACATCTTCTCTTATGGCATTAGAAATAATATATTTTAATTCAGTGTCAAATTGTTCTTGTGTAATCATGTTTTAGAATAGTTTGTGCTAAAATAAGAAATTGATTTGCTAAATTAAATTTTACATTTACCAAATTTTTAAATTTTTCATGTTTAAATACATAATTCGTTAATAGTAAATATTAATTTTGCTACATGACCATAAAACTAATAGCAATAGGCAAAACAGATAACAAAGAGCTTCAATCGTTAATTAATGGTTATACAAAACGCTTAAGTTTTTACATTAATTTTTCTTTAGACATAATTCCAGACATTAAAAATTCAAAAAATCTTAGCGAAACCCAACAAAAACAAAAAGAAGGCGACCTTATTTTAGGAAAATTAAAAACTAATGATGTTTTAATTTTGTTAGATGAGAATGGCAAACAATATGATTCTGTCAGCTTTTCAAATTATTTACAAAAGCATATGAATTCTGGTATAAAACAACTTGTTTTTGCAATTGGTGGACCTTATGGATTTTCTGAAAATGTGTATAAAAAAGCAAATGGAAAAATATCACTATCTAAAATGACATTTTCCCATCAAATGATTCGCTTATTTGTTATTGAGCAACTTTATAGAGGCTTTACTATTTTAAAGAATGAACCTTATCATCATAAATAAAAGAGTATTTTAATTAACAATTCTACTCAGTCGTAAAAAAAGTCACAGTCGCTATTTTCAGTATTTATTCAATTTCAATAAATCTGCTTTTTCTTTACCTCCTTCTGTCAAAATTAATTAATGCGTTTTATAAACCTCCTTGCGCTTTTTAAGTTGACGTTCTAAATCGCTTATAGTTTCTCTAACTGATACCTCAAAATTATGCTCGTTTGAGGTTGCAAAAATTCTTGGTCCTGGTAAACTTAATTCAATGTTACAGATTTTGCCTAAATCATGTTGCTTTTCATCTTGCTTAAAATAAACCATTGCACTTATTAAAAAATCGTATCTGTCAAATAGTTTTTGTAATTTTTCTTCTGTGAAAACCGATAGTGTTTCGCTTACATCAACACCTACATACTGTATATTAACTGTCATAAATAATTTATTTTTTTTGTGTATTCAAATTTAAAAAAGTTTCATCTTTTCAAAGATGATTTTTATCATAATAAAATCATAAATATTATGCCTTTATTCAAAAATCACTTTGTCATTTGTTTCAAACCACGATGCATAAAACTGCTGATGTATTTTTTCAATACTATTACGTTTTACTTTCAATGATGGCGTAATCAAGTTATTATCAACCGTCCAGTCTTCCTTCATTATTACAATTTTTTCAACTTTTTCGTGTTTTTCTAGACTTGGGTTTATAGATTTTACCGTTTCAATTAATGAATTTGATAAGGTTTCTTTAGATTTTGCTCTACCTAGTTCAGATAAAGTAATTAAAGCAATAGGCTGAGGAATTCCAGTTCCAACCACACATATTTGCTCAATGTCTGTGTTTTTAGACAGTAGCATCTCTATTTGAGAAGGCGAAATATATTTGCCTTTATCTGTTTTAAATTCATCTTTAGCACGACCTGTAATGGTTAAATAACCATCATGATCGTACTCGCCTTTATCGCCTGTTTTAAAAAATCCAGCATCATCAAAAACACTTGCTGTAATTTCTGGTGATTTGTAATAGCCTTTCATTAAACAATTATTTTTTATTAAAATTTCGCCCTCTGGTGAAAACTTAACTTGTACGGTGTCTAAAGCTTTTCCAACGGTACCCATCTTATTTTCATTTGGTCTTGTGGCATGCGATATAATACAGTCTTCAGTCATTCCATAAACTTGAAAAATGGTAATATTAATTTTTTTAAACCATTTTATTAGATTTACAGATAAAGGTGCAGCACCAGAAACAATAAAGGAAGCATCTTTTAAACCTAATTTTTGTTTCAATTTGGCTTTTACTAAACCATTCACTAAAGGTATATTCAATAAAGCGTTTAATCTTTTTTGTGGAATGCTTTCTAATATTTTTTCTTGAAACTTAGCCCAAATTCTAGGTACTGCCATAAACAAGTGCGGTTGGCATTTTTCAAGATCTGATGCAAAAGTTTCTAAAGATTCTGCAAACGAAAATTCTGCACCAATAACGATGCCGTGAGTTCCAATACCAACGCGTTCGGCAACATGTGCTAAAGGTAAATAAGAAAAAAGCCGTGGTAATAGAGGTAGCTTAATTATAGACTTAATAACACGCATACTTTCCATAATATTACCAACGCTGTGCATTACACCTTTTGGTGTTCCAGTAGTTCCAGATGTATAAATAATGGTGTGCAATTGATTGGTATCAATGGTAGGTAATGTTTCTAATGGTTTTTGATGTTTAATAATATCTTCCCATAAATCGCCTTCATTTTCTCCAAAAACTCCAACACTAATTTTATGAATATTGGGAATTCCTGATTTTTGAGATTTAAAATCATCTAACTTTCCAATAATAATAGCCTTAGATTCACTGTGTTCTAAAATCTGATGAATTGATGAGGCACTTAAAGTGGGGTAAATAGGAATTGACACATAACCTGCCATCATAATAGCTAAATCTGAAAGCAACCAATGGGCGCAATTTTTAGACAATAAAGCAACATGGCTATGCTTAGGTAAATTATATGATTTTAATTTAGAAGCTATTTTACAAACTTCATCTTTTGCTTCCTTAAACGTGTAAGTAATAACCTTTCCATTAATAGGTTGTATTAAAAAAGTACGGTTTGGTGTTTTATTTTCCCAATCCATAAAAGCTTCGAGAGGAGAGTTGAATGTAGTCATATCGGTTTCGGCTAGATTTTAAAGATATAAAAAAGCTTTAAACTCAAATTAGTTTACTTTTGATTATTCATTTTTACATCAACATTTATGCAACTCGTTTTCGCAACCAACAACTCAAATAAACTAAAAGAAGTACAAGCTTTAATACCAGCACACATTAAACTTTTAAGCTTAAAAGATATTGGCTGTTTTGAAGATATTCCTGAAACCCAAAACACGATTGAAGGTAACGCCATCCAAAAAGCAGAATATGTAAAACAACATTATGGCTACGATTGTTTTGCAGACGATACAGGTTTAGAAGTTGATGTATTAAATGGCGAACCTGGAGTGTTTTCGGCACGTTATGCTGGTGAGCAACGAAATGCTAATGATAATATGAATAAGTTGCTTACTGAATTAAACAATAAAAAAAACCGAAATGCACAGTTTAAAACAGTAATTGCTTTACAACTAAATAACGAAAAATATACGTTTACTGGTATTTGCAAAGGAGAAATAACAACTACTAAACATGGTGAAAAAGGTTTTGGCTACGACCCAATTTTCAAACCTAAAGGCTATAATATTACATTTTCAGAAATGGATTTAAGCCTAAAAAACAGTATCGGACATCGTGGAAAAGCCATTTTTAAATTAATACAGTTTTTAAATTCTTAAAAAATAGTTGCAAAAAACTATATTTCGTGTTGGCTGTTAATTTTCTTTATGCTACTTTTAATTTATGACAGAGGAAGCCTTAGAAAAAGAAAATATTGCCATCACCAAAGCCTATAAAGAGTTATTAAAAGTAAGCTACCGGACACTCTCAAAAGACGATAAAAAATTAATACGAAGTGCTTTTGATGTTGCTATTGATGCACATAGCGACCAACGTAGAAAATCTGGTGAAGCCTATATTTTTCATCCAATTGCTGTAGCAAAAATAGTTGCTCAAGAAATTGGTTTAGATGCAACCTCAATTGCTGCGGCATTACTACATGATGTGGTTGAAGATAGCGAAGATTATTCTATATCAGATATTGAAGGTTTATTTGGAGAAACTGTTGCTAAAATTGTAAACGGACTCACAAAAATATCATCACTTAAAAAAGATATGGATGTGTCGTTGCAAGCAGAGAATTTTCGTAAAATGCTGCTTACACTAAATGATGATGTGCGTGTAATCATTATAAAAATTGCCGATAGACTTCATAATATGCAAACAATGGATTCTATGCGTGCCGACAAGCAAGTTAAAATAGCATCAGAAACCTTATATATTTACGCGCCTTTAGCACATAGAATCGGGTTGTATAATATTAAAACCGAGCTAGAAGATTTGGGCTTAAAATATACCGAACCTGAAGTTTATAACGATATTTTAAACAAAATTAAAGAAAGTAAAGAAGAGCAAGACAAATACATTGCAGCATTTAGTGAGGTTATAAAAAATTCTTTAGATAAAGAATTAATGGATTACACTATAAAAGGGCGACCAAAATCCATCTTCTCTATACGTAGAAAGATGCTGAATCAGGGTGTTTCATTTGATGAAGTTTACGATAAGTTTGCCGTTAGAATTATATATAAAAGTGATGAAGTCAATGAAAAATTTCTAGCTTGGAAAATATACTCCATTGTAACCGATCATTTTAGACCAAACCCTATTCGTCTTCGCGATTGGATTTCTTCTCCAAAAGGAACAGGTTACGAGGCGTTGCATATTACCGTAATGGGTCCAAAAGGACGTTGGGTAGAAGTACAAATACGTAGCGAGCGTATGAATGAAATTGCAGAAAAAGGTTATGCCGCCCATTATAAATATAAGCAAAATAGCGAAAAAGAAGATAGTTTAGAAACTTGGATTAACAAACTTCAAGAGGCTTTAGAAAACCCAGATACTAATGCCGTTGATTTTGTTGAACAATTCAAATTAAACTTATATTCAAAAGAAATATTTGTATTTACTCCAAATGGAGAGTTAAAATCTTTACCCAAAGGCGCAACCTCTTTAGATTTTGCTTTCAGTATACATACTGAAGTTGGTATGAAAACACGAGGCGCAAAAGTAAACGGAAAATTAGTGCCTTTAAGTCACGAATTACAAAGTGGCGACCAAGTAGATATTTTAACATCAGAATCGGCTAAACCCAATGCGAATTGGCTAGATTACGCCACTACAGCTAGAGCAAGAAGCAAAATAAAATCTGCTTTAAAAGAAGATAAAAAACAAATTGGAGAGGAAGGTAAAGAAATACTTAGGCGAAAACTAAAGCAGTTAAAAATAACACTTAATGAAGCATCTGTAAACGAATTAGTAAATTATTTTAAGTTAAAAACAAGTCTCGATTTGTTTTACAGAGTGGGTATTGGTACTATAGACAATTCGATGCTTAAAGATTATGCTTCCTCTAGAAGTAATGCTTTAATGAGTTTTATAAAAAATAAAATATCTAGAAAGCAAGCCATAAAAAAAGAAGATCTAGACAAAGATGAAGTTACCGCAAAATATGACTCATTAGTTTTTGGTAAAGAAGAAGAAAAACTAGATTATAAATTATCAAACTGCTGCAACCCTATTCCTGGCGATAACGTATTCGGCTTTTTAACTGTGAATGAAGGTATTAAAGTGCACAAAAAAAACTGTCCAAATGCAGTAAGCTTGCAATCTAACTATGCATACCGAATTATGGCTGCAAAATGGGTAGATTCTTCGCAACAGGAGTTTTTGGTTAAAATTGTGCTAACAGGAATAGACCACATAGGTTTAGTAAACGAAATTACCAACATTGTTTCAGAAAACATGCATGTAAATATGAAAAGTATTAGTTTTGAAAGTGACGACGGACTGTTTTCTGGCAAAATTAACGTGGTTGTAAAAAACAATACTATTATAAAAAAGTTATTAGAAAAGCTTAAAAAAATTAATGGTATAGATAAGGTGACTAGAGTATAAGAGATAGTTTTAAAAACTCATTAAATTATTTTTTTATGTTTCTTCCACACACTATTTCGTTAAAATTTTCAACCACATATTGCGATATACTTAAAAATTTTGCATCATATTGCATCAAAAATAATCTATGAAAATTCCAATCATTTATTTCTAAACAGTCTCTAAAAAAAGTGTAAATTTGCGATGAAATTATGAATGCAAAAGCAGATACAAAAAATCAAGATATAGTTAAAAGCGTATTTACTGGCTTTTTAGAAAACAACGGACATCGAAAAACTCCAGAACGCTACGCTATACTGCAAGAAATTTATAATAGCACCGAACACTTCGATATAGAATCTTTATATCTTAACATGAAAAACAAAAAGTATCGTGTTTCTCGTGCTACATTATACAACACCATCGAATTACTTTTAGAATGCGGGTTAGTTAGAAAACATCAGTTTGGACAAAACCAAGCACATTACGAAAAATCGTATTTCGATAGACAACACGACCATGTTATTTTAACAGACACTGGTGAAGTTATTGAGTTCTGTGACCCACGAATTCAATCCATAAAAAAAACCATCGAAGAAGTTTTCGATATCGAAATAAATAATCATTCACTTTATTTTTACGGAAATAGAAAATCAACCAAATAACTAATTTTTACAATGGCAGTAGATTTACTACTAGGATTACAATGGGGAGACGAAGGCAAAGGAAAAATTGTTGACGTGCTAACATCCAACTACAACATTATTGCACGTTTTCAGGGCGGTCCAAATGCTGGACACACTTTAGTTTTTAACGGAAGGAAACACGTTTTACACACCATCCCTTCTGGAATTTTTCATGATGATGCTACAAATTTAGTAGGAAACGGCGTGGTAATAGATCCTGTTATCTTTAAAAAAGAACTAGATAAATTAGAAGAACAAGGTGTTGATTACAGAAAATCTTTACTGATTTCTCGTAAAGCCCATATTATTTTACCAACTCATCGTTTATTAGATGCAGCTAGCGAAGCCTCAAAAGGTAAAGCTAAAATTGGTTCAACCCTTAAAGGCATTGGACCAACCTACATGGATAAAACAGGGCGTAACGGTATTCGTGTTGGCGATTTAGAGTTAAGCGATTGGAAAACTCGTTATAGAGCTTTAGCTGATAAGCATGAGTCTATGATTGCTTTTTACAATGTTGATGTACAATATGATTTAGCTGAATTAGAAAAAGAGTTTTTTGAAGCTGTAAAAGTTTTAAAATCATTAAAATTTATCGATTCTGAAGAATATATATATCAAGCACAAAAATCTGGACAAACTATTTTAGCCGAAGGTGCTCAAGGGTCGTTACTAGATATCGATTTCGGAACCTATCCGTTTGTAACATCTAGTAATACAACAGCAGCTGGGGCTTGTACAGGTTTAGGTGTATCACCAAACCAAATTGGTGATGTTTTCGGAATATTTAAAGCCTATACAACCCGCGTGGGTTCTGGCCCATTCCCAACCGAATTATTTGATGAAGATGGAGAAACTATGGCTAAAGTTGGTAACGAATTTGGTGCAACAACAGGTCGCCCAAGACGTTGTGGTTGGCTAGATTTAATTGCATTGAAATACGCTTGCCAAGTAAATGGTGTAACCCAATTAATGATGATGAAAGGCGATGTGCTTTCTGGTTTTAAAACCTTAAAAGTATGCACCGCTTATAAATATAAAGGTGAAGTTATTCATCATTTCCCTTACAATATTGAGCCAGAAAACGTTGAACCAATTTACACAGAATTTAGTGGTTGGGCTGAAGATTTAACTGAAATGTCTGAAACTTCTCAATTACCAAAAGCTTTAAACGAGTACATTGAGTTTTTAGAAAAAGAACTGGAAATTCCTATTACCATCGTATCTGTTGGTCCAGATAGGAAACAAACTATTTTTAGAGAGCAATTTGTTTCTTAGAAAGAGAAGCGCCTTTTTAATAGTGCTTCAAACAATTTAACAAATATTTATTAAACGCCTCAAAATATTTTGAGGCGTTTTTTGTTTCTATATATTGTTACCTCATTATTATCGTTATTTTTGCGACAAACAAATTTTTACTTTGAGACTATCTAATCTTTTTTACATACTACTTTTTATTGTTTTAGGGCAATCCCAATTTTGTCAAGCTCAAAAAAAAATCAAAATAGAGTATACTGGTTTTTTAACTTTTGATGAAGAAAAATATCCTGGTGCTAAAGTTTTAACACGAGACGATTCGCAGCAAGTACATATTATCCATGGGGGCATAAACATGTGGTGTAATCAAGCGATTCATTATGGTAATGAAGACTTTGTAGAAGCCTACGGAAACGTTATTGTAAAACAAGGCGACACCATAACAATGACATCTAAATATGTAGAATATAGCGGCAAAACACAATTAGCATTTGCTAGTGGTAATGTGATTTTAGAAAATCCCGATTCAAAAATCTCATCAGACACCTTATATTTTGATCGTATAAAACAACAAGCTTTTTATAGAAATGGTGGTAATGTAGCCATTGATTCATCTGGAACTATTACCAGTAAAATTGGACGTTACTACATGGATGCAAAAAAATATCAGTTTGTGGAAGACGTGGTTTTAACTAATGATAGTACCACAGTAAAATCAAACTATTTTGATTTTTATGACGAAACCAAACACGCTTATTTATTTGGACCTTCAACTATAACCACTCCTGAAAGTATAACCTATTGCGAAAAAGGCTTTTACGATACCGAAAATAAAATTGGATATGCCGTAAAAAAAGCCAAAATAGATTACGAAAATAGAACTGTAGAAGGCGATAGCCTGTACTTTGATAACAACACCAGTTTCGCATCGGCAACCAACAATATTACCGTAACCGATACTTTAAACAAAAGCATTGTAAAAGGACATTATGCAGAAGTTTT
Source organism: uncultured Wocania sp. (assembly GCF_964021735.1). Lineage (NCBI taxonomy): Bacteria > Pseudomonadati > Bacteroidota > Flavobacteriia > Flavobacteriales > Flavobacteriaceae > Wocania > uncultured Wocania sp. The sequence continues at coordinate 13,931 of NZ_CAXIBN010000028.1, forward strand.
TAAAGAAAAAGATTCTATGTTTATCACAAAACGTGCATTAGCGATTACGGTACAACAAAAAGATTCTATTTATATTCACGCCGATACACTTATGGTTACAGGTAAGCCTGAAAAAAGAATAACTCGAGCATTTAGAAATGCACGCCTATTTAAAACAGATATGAGTGCCAAAGCAGACTCTATACACTCGAATCAAGAAACTGGTTTAACGCAACTTATAAACATCTCGAAATTTGATAGTAAAGATGCTTTTTCTGTAAAACGAAAGCCTATTCTTTGGAATATTAACAACCAAATGACAGGTGATACTATTCATTTAAAATCGAATCCTGAAACCGAAAAATTAGATTCGCTTATTGTATTTAACAATGCTTTTTTAATTAGTAAAGACACGATAGGTAATGGTTACAATCAAATAAATGGTAAAACGTTAATTGGTTTATTTAATGAAAATAATGAGCTACATGTTGTAGATATTTTAAAAAATGCACAATCTATTTACTATTTTAGAAATGATGAAAATGAATTAGTAGGCATTGATAAATCGAAATCTGGTAGTATTAAAATCTTTATAGAAGACAGAGATATTCAGGAGGTTAGAAAAATCAATCAAATAGATGGTGACATTTATCCAGAATCTAAATACCCTAAAAACGAAAAACTTTTAAAAGGGTTTGATTGGCGAGAAGATGAGCGCCCAAAAAGTGTTGAAGATTTATTTAAAGATGACCCTCCTTTAGTTTTGCCCATTATAAAAGGGTTAGAGGACTATGTTCCGCAAGAAGATTTTTTAGATGAAGATTTAATGGACCGTATTAAAAAAGCAGATAATGAAGCCAAACCAACCTTAAAAGGGAAACCCAAAGCTTCAAGGAATTTACCAAATCCAATTAAAAGTAAAAAGAAAATTGTAGCGCCTAAACTAACAGAAGCAGAAAAAAAGAAATTACCAAATCCAAATAATGCTTCAAAAGAGCAACAATAAATGGCATCCGATTTCTTTAAATATCAAGCGCAAACCTCCTCACATCCGCTAGCTATGGAAATTTCTCATGCTAACGGTTCATATATTTACGATACTAACAATAAAGCATATCTCGATTTTGTTGCAGGTGTTTCAGCTTGTACACTTGGTCATAATCACCCAAAAGTAGTAAATGCTATAAAATCGCAATTAGATAAATATATGCATGTTATGGTTTATGGTGAGTACATTCAAAAACCAGCAGTTGAACTCACAAAATTATTAGCAAAACAGCTTCCTTCTTCTTTAGAAAAAACCTATTTAACAAATTCTGGAACCGAAGCTATTGAAGGCGCATTAAAATTAGCTAAACGAGCCACAGGACGAAGCGAAATTATTGCTGCCAACAAAGCGTATCATGGTAACACCATGGGTTCAATGAGTGTGATGGGATTTGAAGAACGCAAGCAAGCATTTCGTCCATTGTTACCAAACGTTCGTTTTATTGATTTTAATAAAGACGCAGATTTAGAACACATCACAACAAAAACTGCGTGTGTAATTTTAGAAACTATCCAAGGTGGCGCAGGATTTATCGTTCCTTCAAATAATTACTTACAAAAAGTACAAAAGCGATGTAATGAAGTTGGTGCTTTACTTATTTTAGATGAGATTCAGCCTGGAATTGGCAGAACAGGTAAACTTTTTGGTTTTCAACATTACAACTGCATTCCAGATATTTTAGTTACAGGTAAAGGTTTAGGCGGTGGCATGCCTATTGGTGCATTTACGGCTTCCAGTAAATTGATGGATTTATTAAGCGATAACCCAAAACTAGGTCATATAACAACCTTTGGTGGTCACCCCGTTATTGCTGCTTCGGCTTTAGCGACTTTACAAGAAGTTACCGAAAGTAATTTAATGCAACAAGCTTTAGAAAAAGAACAACTTTTCAGAAAGCTTTTAGTGCATCCATTAATTAAAGACATTCGTGGTAAGGGATTAATGCTTGCTATTATAACACCTTCAGATACTATTACAAATGCATTAATTCTTAAGTGTCAAGATGCTGGTTTAATACTTTTTTGGTTGCTTTTTGAGTCTAAAGCTGTAAGAATTACACCCCCTCTTACCATTTCAAATGAAGAAATCACCAAGGGATGCAACATTATTATTGATATTTTGAATGTTTTACAACAAGACATTTAACCTTCAAGCCTTTGAAAATCAAAACAAAACAAAAACAAATCTATATTTATGGTACAACTGTTGATTACTTTGTTAAAAAGATTTAAGATATAAGTCTTTTAAATTAGAATAGAACCTTAATTTTATTAACGAAGTAACTTACAAATGTGCTTATGGAGTTTAGTCATAACGACAACAACAATTTGCCTCTTACAAAGTTTGAATCGATGTTAAAAACAAACCATGTTTTGTTCTTTGATTCAGAAGAATTTGAAAACATTATTCACCATTATCTTAATCAAGGCAAAATTGCTTTAGCAAAAAAAGCCATTAAATTAGGATTAGATCAGCACCCTACTTCTATTAATTTAAAGTTGTTTAAAGTAGAAATCTATGTTTTTGAAGATAAGCTACCTGATGCCGATGCCTTATTAAACGAGCTTTATAATTTAGATCCTTTTAACGAAGAAATTTATATTCAAAAAGCCAATGTTTTATCAAAAAAAGATGAGCATTTAAAAGCTATTGAGGTTTTAAAAAAGGCATTAGAACTTACTGATGATGTTGTAGATTTGTATTCTTTAATAGGAATGGAGTATCTCTTTTTAGATCAATTTGAAGATGCTAAAACTTATTTTATGAAGTGCTTAGAACAAGATTTAGATGACTACTCAGCACTTTATAACATTATTTATTGCTTTGAATTTCTTAATCAAAATGAAGATGCAATCTCATACTTAAACGTATTTTTAGATAAAAACCCTTACTGCGAAGTGGCATGGCATCAACTAGGAAAACAATATGTTATTTTAAAAAAATATAAAAAGGCATTAGCAGCTTACGATTTTGCTATTATTTCTGATGATACTTTTGTTGGTGCATATTTAGAACGCGGAAAAGTTCTTGAAAAATTAAAGCGTTACGAAGATGCTATTGAAAATTATAATATTTCACTTCAGCTAGACGAACCGACATCGTTTGCATTATTACGAATTGGCAATTGTTACGAAAAATTAAAAAATGATGATTTAGCGGTTCAATATTACTACAAAACTGTACATGAAGATCCGTTATTAGATAAAGGCTGGATAGCCATTACTAAGTTTTATAATAAAAAAAAGAATTACCAAAAGGCATTGTATTACATCAATAAAGCTATCAATATTGATACTGAGAACGTTGTTTATTGGAAACTGTATTCACAAATTAATCAAAGATTAAATTTATATGAAGAAGCAGAACGCGGATATAAAAAAACCTTAGAATTAGGTAATTATGAATTAAACACTTGGTTATCTCGTGGCGATTTACTAATTAAATTAGGAGAACCAGAAACTGCTGTTTATAATTTTGAACAGGCTATTGAATTTTATCCAGAAAATGCTGAATTAGAATATAGATTAGCTGGACTCTACTTTTCGTTAAACGAAAATGATAAAGGCACATTTTATTTAAAAAATGGCTTAAAGCACAATGAAGAATATAATTTTATTCTTGATGAACTTTTTCCTGAAGTTTCTAATAAAATCTTAGTAAAAAACTTACTAAAAACAAATCTTTAAACAAACGTTTCGCTAAAATGCATACCTTTGATTTACTTAAAAAATAACAAAGTATGCAAAGACGTTTTTCTGATTATTTAATCATTTCACTTAAAGGAGTTGCTATGGGTGCAGCCGATGCGGTTCCTGGAGTTTCTGGTGGTACTATTGCTTTTATTTCTGGTATTTACGAAGAATTAATTTCTAGTATAAGTAATATTAATATTTCATTATTTAAAACTCTTTTTTCCAAAGGTATAAAAGCCTTTTGGCGAGAAGCCAATGGAAATTTTATTACAGCTCTTTTATTGGGTATTGTAATAAGCTTTGTATCCTTTATGAGACTTGCAAAATATTTACTAGAATACCATCCAGTACTTATTTGGTCGTTCTTTTTTGGTTTAATTGTAGCGAGTATCTATTTTGTTGGCAAACAAATCACCAAGTGGAATATTGCCATAATAGTGTCCTTAATTATTGGTGCATGTATTGCTTTTTATATTACTACGCTGACTGCTCTATCAAACAATGATAATCCGTGGTTTTTATTTTTGGCAGGTACCATTGCTATTTGTGCTATGATACTTCCAGGCATTTCAGGCTCTTTCATTTTAATAATTCTTGGTGCTTATAAAACATTAAGTGATGCATTACATGATTTTGACATAAAAAAAATAATAATTTTTACAACTGGTGCTATAATAGGATTATTAAGCTTTAGTCGTGTTTTAAAATGGCTATTTAAACATTATCACAATATAACATTAGCATTGCTTACTGGGTTTATTTTTGGGTCTTTAAATAAAGTTTGGCCATGGAAAAAAACTTTAACATGGCATACCAATTCAAAAGGAATTAAAACACCCTTATTAGAAGAAAGTATTTCTCCTTTTTCTTTTGAAGGAGAAAGCCAAATCACAATGGCAATTATTTTAATGATTCTAGGTTTTTTAACTATTTTTATTCTTGAAAAACTAGGCTCAAAAAAACAATAATGCAAAGCACCAGAACTTTTACAGACAAACTATTTCTTATCCTTAAAGGATTAGGTATGGGAGCTGCAAACAAAGTTCCTGGAGTTTCTGGTGGAGTGGTAGCCTTTGTTGCTGGTTTTTACGAAGAGTTTATTTACTCGCTACAAAAAGTAAACAGTAAAGCTTTAAAACTTTTTATTAACGGTCGGTTTAAAAGTTTTTATCAGTATATAAACGGTCGGTTTTTAGGTTTACTTTTCTTTGGAATGGTAGTTAGCTATTTTAGTGTTTCAAAAATCTTAGATTATTTAATAAAACATTACGAGCTGTTTGTTTGGAGTGTTTTTTTTGGTATGATAATAGGTTCTATTTATTACATCTATAAAGATTTTAAAGATTGGAATTACAGAACATACCTATCATTATTCATTGGAATTGCAATAGGTTTAAGCATTAGTTTTTTAAATCCTGCTAAAGAAAATGATAATCTTTGGTTTGTTTTTTTCTGCGGGATAATTAGTGTTTCTGGTATGACACTTCCTGGGTTCTCTGGCTCGTTTATTCTTATTCTTTTAGGAAATTATGTATTGCTTTTAGTAGATTCTGTTAACGCATTATATGATACCGCTTCAGATGTTTTTAGCGGTAATTTTAATTTTATTGAAAACTCAGAGCGCCTTAGGAAATTAAAAGTTCTTGTTGTTTTTACTTTAGGTTCTGTAACAGGTTTAGTCACGTTTTCACATCTGCTAAGCTACATTTTAAAACATTACAAAAGCATTACACTTTCTGCCATTATTGGTTTTATAGTTGGATCTTTAGGTGTTGTTTGGCCCTGGAAAAAAACAATTTACCAAGTAAATAATAATGGTAATTTTATATTAGATTCTACTGGAGAAAAAATAATTGCTAATTACAAACGCTTTATGCCAGAGCTAAACTCAGAAACCTTTTATGCGGTTGCATTTATTATTTTAGGTATCACTATAGTTTTAGCACTTGAACTTTACGGCAAAAAAACTAGAAAAACCAAATGAACAAATTAGGCCTTTTAGGGAAAAACATATCCTATTCATTTTCAAAAGCATACTTTAAAAAAAAGTTTGAAGATGAAAATATTAACAATACAACCTATGAGAATTTTGATATTGATTCTATCAATTCTTTTCCTTCAATAATAAAAAATACAGAAGGCTTAAAAGGTTTAAATGTTACTATTCCGTATAAAGAACAAGTACTACCTTTTTTGGATAAAATAAACAAAAAAGCCAAAGCCATTGGAGCAGTAAACACTATAAAAATTACAAAAAAAGGAAATTTAGTTGGCTATAATACAGATTGTTATGGCTTCAAGAAATCCATAAAACCCTTCTTAAAATCGCATCATAAAAAAGCTTTAATTCTTGGTACAGGCGGCGCAAGTAAAGCAATTGCTTTTAGTTTAAAAGAGCTAAATATTGAACACAGTTATGTGTCAAGAACTGCTTCACAAGGTGTAGATTATACATACCATTCATTAACAGAAGATATTATAAAGCAGCATTTAGTTATTATAAACTGTACGCCATTGGGCACATTCCCAAATGTAAATGATTGTCCAAATTTACCATATAAATCTATTAGTAATACTCATATTTTATTTGATTTAATATATAACCCTGAAGAAACCAAATTTCTTAAATACGGAAAAACTAACGACGCTACCATAATTAACGGATTAGATATGCTAAAATTTCAAGCTGAAAAAGCGTGGTCGATTTGGAATTTGTAATAAAAAGTCTACCTAAAGTATTAAAAGCAGTGCTTCCCCTTTGTAAATACTAGAGTTGTTAGTATCTTTAAACTTTAAAGTATTAAACGAACCTAAACATTTTTTAAAATGTCTGAGATAGATAACCTGCAAAAAGCAGACGGAATAGAAGAAAATAAACAACCCATTAATAATGATGATGCTACTGAAAATAAATCATCAGAACTTAATGAAGAACCTGCTTTAGAGGCTACAAAAATAAATGACGATGAAGCTTCATCTCAAATTGTTGATGCTGTAAAAGAAGACGATTCTAAAGATAAAGAGGAAGAAAAAGGGTCTGATGAGAAAGCAGATGTTATTGATGAAATTGAAGAATCTAATGCTGAAGATGCAGAAGATGAAGGCAACAAAGAACGACATACTATTGAAGTAAAAGAATACGATAAAATGTCGTTAGAATCTTTAGCTATTGAGTTAGAAAAACTGATAAAAAATGAAAAGGTTCAAGCCATAAAATCTCATGTAAACGACATAAATAATGAGTTTAAAACCAAATTTCAAGCCTTATTAGACGAGAAAAAAACAGAGTTTTTAAATGATGGTGGCAACGAAATAGATTTTTATTACTCCTCGCCTATTCAAAAACGATTCAAAGAAACTTATAAAGAATACAGAAACAAACTAAACGATCATTACAAAAGTTTAGAGAAAAACTTGAAGCAAAACTTAGCCGATAAGCTCGAAATTATTGAAGAATTAAAAGGCTTACTAAATCTTGAAGAAAATATAAATACCACATATAAACACTTTAAAGAGCTACAAGAACGTTGGCGAAACACAGGTCCAATTCCTAGAGACAAATACAATAACGCTTGGAATTCTTACCATCATCACGTAGAAATGTTTTACGACTTTTTACATTTGAATAGAGATTTACGCGATTTAGACTTTAAACACAATTTAGATAAAAAATTAAAAATTATTGAGCGTGCTGAAGAGTTAGCACAAGATGATAATGTAATGCGTTCTTTTAGAGAGTTGCAAGAGCTTCATAAAATGTGGAAAGAAGAGCTTGGTCCTGTTGGAAGAGAACACAGAGAAGAAATATGGGAGCGTTTTAAAGCGGCAACAAAAATAATTAACGATAAACGACAAGATTACTATAAAGAAATAGACAAGATTTATGAAAAAAATCTTGAAAACAAACTTGAAATTATTGCCAAAATAGAGGCTGTTAATACTCAAGAAAGTGGTTCTCATAGCTCATGGCAAAAGAAAATAAAAGAAGTAGAAGCACTACGTAACGATTTCTTTAATGCCGGCAAAGTACCTATAAAAGTTAACGAAGCCACTTGGGCAAAATTTAAAGATGCTGTAAGAACGTTTAACAAAAAGAAAAATGCTTTTTATAAAGGTTTAAAAAAAGAACAATTTGATAATCTTCAAAAAAAACTTGAACTTATCAAAATTGCAGAAGACAACAAAGACAGTGAAGACGTTGAAGTAACTACAGCGTTAATGAAAAAAATCCAAAGCGATTGGAAAAAGATTGGTCATGTACCACGTAAAGACAGCGATAAAATATGGAAACAATTTAAAGCAGCCTGTAATCATTATTTTGACAAACTACATTCTAAAAGAAATGCTGCAAGTCAAGAACAAATTGATGCTTACAACAAAAAACAAGAGCTTTTAAATACATTGAAAAATTTAAGTTTAACTGGAGATAAAAATAAAGATTTATCAACCATAAAAACGCAAATTGATACTTGGAAAAGTATTGGTAGAGTACCAAACGATAAACGTTATATTGAAGGCAAGTTTAATAAATCGTTAGATAATTTGTTTTCTAATTTGAAAATGGAGAAGAATGAAATTGAAATGATTAAGTATGAAAACAAATTAGACAACTTAAGTAGTAATGATGACAACAATAAAAACCTTGATAATGAACGCGTTTTTATTAGAAAGAAAATAGATGAGGTTAAAGGTCAAATTAATCAATTAGAAAATAATTTGCAATTTTTCACTAATGTTGATGATGATAATCCGTTAGTAAAAGAAGTCCACAACAATATTAAAGCACATAAACAAGCTTTAAAACTATGGAAAACAAAACTAAGTAAAATTAAAGAGCTTTATTAAAAATTTTGTTGTCTCTTCAAAACAAAAAATCTCATAATAAATACATTATGAGATTTTTTGTTTTTTATATGTACTCAGTTTTGCAGCAACAATTACTAGTACTTCCACTTAAAATATTTCTGTTAAAAACAACTAAACAAATAGCATACAATCTTTACAGTCTTTTACCTCGCCGTAATACGTTTCGCGGTATTTATGAAGCGTTTTTATTGGTAAACCAAATAAATATTTTTTTATATAAGTTACCTTAGCAGTTAGTTCTCCCATTTTAACTGTATGTCGCTTTTCGTATGTTGTTTTTCTTTTTACTTGTAAAATTTTCATTTGTTTCTGTTTTTAAAATTGATTATCGTTCTAATCGTATTTCTATGTTTTAGTAATCATTAAATAATATTATAATGATTTTTTATCTGAAAAATTAGATATAGATAAATCTGAAAAATTTAATTATGCGTGATTGATTATCTACTTAAAATTTTATAAGCAGACAATAAAATTAAAACACTAAAGTGTTGTGTTGAGTGTTTTTAGAATTACAAAGCTGGAGGGATAAATTTATCCGATTGATTTCTAAAAACTAGAAAATTAAAGTTGAAGATTCTGTTATTTCGCTTTTCATGAATTCCTTTTCCCATATTGCAAATGTACGAAAATTAAGCTCAAACAGCAAATTAGCTGCGCTAAGATAAATACAAAACGAAGTTTTACAAACTTTTAGCTTCCTCCCAAAACACATCCATTTCGGCAAGAGTCATGTCTTTAAGAGGTTTGTTTAAACTTTTTGCTTTACTTTCTAAATACTGGAAACGTTTAGAGAATTTTTTATTGGTGCGCTCCAAAGCATTTTCTGGGTTTATGTTTAAAAAGCGAGCGTAGTTTACCATCGAGAATATAACGTCTCCGAATTCACTCTCCATATTGTCTTGATTACCCAATTGTACTTCCGCTTTAAACTCGTTTAGTTCCTCCTCTACTTTTTCCCAAACCTGTTCTGGCTTTTCCCAATCAAAACCAACGCCTGCTACTTTTTCTTGAATTCTGTTGGCTTTTACTAAAGCTGGTAAACTTTTTGGAACGCCTTCTAAAACACTGGTTTTGCCTTCTTTAAGTTTTAGGTTTTCCCAATTGCGTTTTACATCATCTTCGTTTTCTACTTTTACATCACTGTAGATGTGTGGGTGTCTACTTATTAGTTTTTCGCAAATGCTGTTACATACATCAGCGATATCAAAATCCTTGGTTTCGCTACCTATTTTAGCGTAAAAAACGATGTGTAATAATACGTCCCCTAACTCTTTTTTAACTTCTTCTAAATTTTTGTCTAAAATGGCATCTCCAAGTTCGTAAGTTTCTTCTATGGTTAAGTGGCGTAAGGTTTCCATAGTTTGCTTTTTATCCCACGGACATTGCTCGCGCAACTC
>NZ_CAXIBN010000029.1:0-23900 GCF_964021735.1 uncultured Wocania sp.
ACAGCTTGAAACATAACATAAGCCAAACCTAAAGCAACAAAGGGCAAAGCCCAAAGTAGCCAAATATTAGTCTGTGGTTTTTTCTTTTTAACCATTTTTGCGTTTATCATCATACGTTTTTTACCTGTGTATTGTATCCAGTTTTTAAAATGAATCCCAATAGATCCCATAATAAATAATATCCACGCACTTGTACTCGACATCGTATCAGTATGCATTTGATTAAAAAAAGCTGCGAAAAAACAACCCAACAAGAACACTAAACTTATTTGAAGAACAGATACATAAACTAACGCAATGCTATTTGCTTTTTGCCTATATCGCTTTTTATAAAACGAAAATATGGAATAGTAAAATTGATCGAAAACCGTCATTTGGCGAATTTAATGTTTTCTTAATGACTTTCTACTATTTTAATTATTCTTCATAATCAACACTAATATCATCCAATTCATAAACCCCATCAAAAGTATCTTGTCCGCTTCCCGTATATTTGAATGCAATGTGCATAGTTCCAGTTGCACAGGATAAATCGACACTTCCAGAATTAAACCATGGCACAAACGAATCGGTATCTTTCACCACATAAGCCGCAGATAATACACCCCAAGTTGCTGTGGTAATATTAGCTTCATTTCCATCCCAATCAAGCGAATACAGCACCTCCATAAAACTACTATCTGCTAAACTATTTGATGTTTTAAAACGCAATGTTATACCTTCATGCGCATCTAAATCTATAGGTGGGGTTATTAACCAACCAATGCTACTATCGTCTCCAGAACTAGCGGGTTGAAACCTCGCAGAACGTCCCAAAGAGGCATTTGATGATGTTGACGAATACCCTTCCCAAGCTACTGTACCTGCTTCAATATAATTTGTCCAACCAACAATTTCTATGGGTTTATTGTTTTTTTGAGGCTCAAAATCTTCCATAAATAAATTTCCTGTCCCTACCGTTGCTGCTAAACCACAAGTTAATTCCATAGGATCGCAACGTTCTGTACTTTCAAAATTAACAGCCTCAGAACTATTAATGATTATCACGCTAAAATCGTCTCTAAAATCTCTACTAAATATTCCTGTTACACTTCCTTTTCCTTGTGGTACAATAAGCGATTTAAAGTCTGAAAACGTACTGGTTTGCATAATCATGGAAATACCAGAATCGCAACTTTCTAATAATCGGAATCCGTCAAACTCATCAAAAGATTCACTAGCGTAAGTAGCTCCTAATTCAAACCTGTTTAACTGCATGTTTTCCAACTGAATTAAAGTGTTTTCATCAGCTTCAGTTAAATCTGCTAAACCAACAATCTTGGGTGATATTTCGGCTACTTCATTACTTCTAATAACAATCTCTTTATATTCCGAAGCTTGAATTTGTTTTACATTTACCGCATCGCCTTTGCCAATGGTAATAACACCACTAGTTTCGCCAATGGTTAATCCGTTCATTTTTACATATACTTTTTGACCAAATTGATAGGTATCTGATAAACTACTTACATTTATATCTACCTTAAAACCGAGTCTGGGATCATCATCGGGGTTACTATCATCTGTTTTATTTTGAATAATGAGCTCTTCAAAAAAGTTTCCTGATTTATCTGATGACACCACATAGCCTTCAATATAAACATCATCATTTATTATTACGGTTGTGTTGCCACCATTCACAGCTTGTTCATAAAGCGATTTAATAGCTTTAAACGTGGTGATTTTTTCTTGCGGAATATCAGGATTTGTTATTGAAATATCTGGCACACCATAATCGTCGTCTTTTACACAAGACGCTACAGTCAAAAACATCAATATAAAACCAAATACTGTTTTGTTAATATTATTCTTCATCCTTTTTATTTTTAGATTCATTTAGGTTTCGACTGCGCTCAACCTGACAAATCGTTTGCGTTTTAAAACCTTAAATTCAAATTTAAAAAATACGTTGTCCCTCTTCCATACCAGTATTTTGGACCAAAAACTGGAGTTTCCAATGCTTTATCATCACGCAGTTCTCTAAAATTGGCATTTCTACCTTGTTCAAAACCACCTGTTTTATATACTTCATCTAAAACATTATTAACGCTTGCAAAAAGCCCAACGTAATATTTGCCTATTTTCCATGATTTCCCGCCCACTAAATTCACCACCATATAATCATCAAAACGTTCTTGCTTTAAAAGTGTTCTTGCTAAATCTTCATCATAATCGTTAAAAACATTGCCATCAAAATCGGTTGTAAAGTTTGATGAGCGTGTTAGCGGACTCACATCAATATACGTATTTGAGAAAAAATTTGCCGTAGCACCAAACCACCAAAAATCGGGGTCTCGATATTCAAATCCTAACGAATACGCATTTTGCGGACCAGAAGCTAACTTATAATTCTTTAATTTTGATTGTCCAAAATCTTTAAACCCATCAACAAATCCAGCAGCTAAAGCATCGGCATCAGGTTCTGTAGACAAAAATAAATTGGGATTATTATCATAAGTAAACTGCCCTACAGCAGCAGCCCCTTTTAACTTAATAGTTGGTGTAACTTGAGCTTCAACACCAATTTCGGCTCCTAAATGTTTTTTATTTATACCCTGTAAAATTTCCTGTACAAATGCGGTATTATCGCCACCAATACCATCGGCAAAAAAGAATGATATCTCACTGGCATCAGTAATTTTTGTAAAATATCCTGTTAATTTTGCTTTCACTATTGAGGAACGAAAAATATAACTCGCATCTATCGAAGCTACTTTTTCTTCTGAGATATTAGGCACTATGTTATGATTTTCTCTAGAATTTGAAAAAGTATTTTGAATTGATGGTGCTCTCGAGATATATCCTGCATTAACATCAAACACATGTTTACCTGTTAGCTTATAAGTAGCGCCTGCTTTGGCGCCAAATCCTGTAAATGTAAGCTGTTCGCCTTTGCCTAAAGAATTATCAGGAAAGCCTCCGTTTTGGTAAATACCTTCCCTTTGATATTGGGTGTTTTTTATACTTCCTGAAACGTAAAAATCTAGTGTTTTATAATTAAATTGAGCTTGTGCATAAGCACTTAATTCATTAGCAAAAATGTTGTAATGGTATTTAAATTTATCACCTTGAGATACCATTCGATTTGGATTTAACAAATCGTTTTGAGCCTCATTTATTTCGGTGGCAAACCCATCAATATCTAAATAGGTTTGTGCGCCTAAGAGGTCTAATACCTCAGCAAAATTCTCAGACTTTAAGCTTTTAAAATTAATACCTGCGTTTATCAGAATGTGGTCATTAATTTCAGTGTTTAAAATAGAATTTATGGTTAATTGTGAGTCATCCACCCGGTCTTCATAAAGTGCATAAATAGCATTTCCTCCATTTTGAGCATTGTTAATATTAGCACTGTACATGGCATTCCAATTAATTTGTCCTTCATTTTGAAATGTTTTTAAAGCATTGTATGCAAATTGCAAATCGTTAGGAAAGTTTCGTTCAAAATAACTGGGTAATTTTTGATAATACGTAGGGCTTGGGTTTGCACCACCACCTTGCGGAAACCCATTAACTAAATCGGCACCATTATAATCCAATCGGCTGTTGCCTAATTTTCCAAATTGGTAGCCAATGTTTGTATTTATAGTTGTTTTACTATTCAAATCCCAATAATGATTTAACATCACAATAGGTTCGTTCACCTCCTTAATTCTTGAGTTTCGTTTTTCACCGTTTTGCCAACCCCAATATTCATTGTATTTAATATCTTTTAAATCGTAGATTTCTTGAGTATTGGGTGACGATTTGCCACGTCTGTTAGGCGTGTAAATAGCAGTTACATTCAAACTATGCGCATCATTAATTTTCTTTTCCGCGGAAGCGAAAAATGAATTAGAATTATAACTTGTTGCATCTTGATAGCCTTCATTACCCCAGCGTCTGCCAATAGAAATAGTATATGCCCAATTGTTTTTTAATAGGCCAGAAGCATAGGTTGCCATGAACCTATTAGTATAACTTCGGTTAGAAGATGAGTAGGTGATTCTGCCTCCGGGTCTTGCTTCTGAGGCTCTTACGTTAATATTTGTTGTACCCAAAACACCACCAAAATTATAGTTTGAAGGCGTTAAACCCCAGGTTAATTCTTGATTACGCAATACATCATTTATTCCGCCCCAATTACTCCATTGCGGTCTTCCGTTGTAAATTTTATTCATTTCTATACCATTAATTAGTATAGATCCATTTTTAGAATCTAAGCCCCTAACCCGAAAAAACGAGGAGCTAAATTCAAACGCCGCAGTACGTTGAAACACATCTAGTGAAGATGCCAATAATCCCGAAATATTATCTGCACCACTCGTGTCGTCGTTTAACTCATCATCAGAAAGTGTTATTATAAATAGGTTTCGTGAAGCGGTATCCACTTCCAAAGTCATATCTGTGATATTCACCGTTTGGTTTTCATTTACAACTATCGGGTAACGCTTTGTAATATATCCCGTTTTAGAAATCCTTAAAATTTGTTCACCTAAAGGCACATTATTATTAAATATAAATTCGCCTAATAAACTTGTTTGTGTAGTTTGATTTGTTTCTTCAATGGTAATCGTTACTTCAGGTATGGGATCAAAAGAAATACCATCCACAACACTCCCCTTAATAATAGTTTGTTGCGAAAAAGCAGTTAAAATTGAAAAAAATCCGAATAAAAAAATAAGGGTTATTCTATTCATAATTATCTTTAAGACACCAATAATAAGAAAAAGTAACTAATTGTTTTTAAATTTTTTACATCGCCATAATAACTTTGGCTTAGGTTTTGTATTATTACAAAGCAACTAGTTAGTTATTAAAATGAATATTATACGTCTTGGATTTTCAATTTTATTTTTAAGCATTTTTACTATTGTAAATGCTCAAGAAAAGAAATTTAAAATTCACACCATAGCCTTTTACAATTTAGAAAATTTATTTGACACTATAAATGACCCTAATAAATTCGATGAATTTAGCCCGATAATGGAGATAAAAACGAATCGTGCCGAAGCCTATAAAAAGAAAGTAAAAAACATGTCTCGGGTGATTGCTGATATTGGATTTGATGTTACAAAAAACACGCCCGCAATAATTGGAGTTTCTGAAGTTGAAAACAAAGAGGTGTTAGAAGATGTTGTTAACGACTCACTACTTAGAGATAAAAATTATGGCATTGTACATTTTGATTCGCCCGATACTCGAGGAATAGATGTGGCTCTGCTTTATCAGAAAAAAATATTTACACCTTTAAATACTAGCACTCATGGATTGAAAATTTATGATGACCAAAATCAAAAAAGAATTTACACCCGCGACCAATTATTAGTAAGCGGCAAGCTTGAAGATGAATTCATTCACATAATTGTAAACCATTGGCCATCAAGACGAGGTGGAGAGGCTAGGAGCAGGCCTAAGCGTATTGCAGCTGCAAAATTAAATAAGCGTATTGTTGACTCCCTTCAATCGATAGACCCATACGCTAAGATTTTTATTATGGGCGATTTAAACGACAACCCAACAAATTCAAGTGTTAAAGATATACTGAAAGCAAAAAAAGATAAAAATAAAGTGGGTTTAAAAGGAATTTATAATCCTATGGAAAGTTTTTATGCAAATGGTGTTGGTACTAATGCTTATAGAGATAATTGGAATCTATTCGATCAAATTATGATTTCAAAACCTTTATTAGAAAAAGATTTTTCATCATTTAGGTTTTATAAAGCAGGTATCTTTAACAAACCTTATTTAATTCACAATAAAGGAAGATATAAAGGATACCCTTTTAGAAGTTTTTCTAATGGAAACTTTACTGGTGGCTTTAGCGACCATTTCCCTGTTTATTTATACTTAATCAAGGAGGTTATTGACTAAAAAAAGCCACAAATCGTTTTTGTAGCTTTTTAGTTTTTATTTTTTCTCGATCTGTATTAACTCATCC
Source organism: uncultured Wocania sp. (assembly GCF_964021735.1). Taxonomy (NCBI): domain Bacteria; kingdom Pseudomonadati; phylum Bacteroidota; class Flavobacteriia; order Flavobacteriales; family Flavobacteriaceae; genus Wocania; species uncultured Wocania sp. The sequence goes on from NZ_CAXIBN010000029.1 coordinate 5,960, forward strand.
ACGTACTCCATGGAATTCTTGACAAAAATAAGACCAAAGCAATCGTATAGAAAATAGCTATTGTTTTTAATTTAGACGCAGATGTTAGCTTCTTTTTATGTTTTGAATAACCAATAGTAATTAAAGCAATTGCTATAATGTTGACAAAAGGATGCTCTACAAGATATAAACGTGCTATCGAATTACTCATAACTTTCCCTCCTAATTCACTCCAAAGTTCAAATCTTGGAGACACAAAATATAACAGCAACCCAATTAATAATTGAATGTGCGATACAATTAAAGTAAAAAGCGATATTCTGAAATCTTTGGCTGTATATTCTTTATCACCAAATGTTTTAAATAATGCATTACCTGCTGCAATAATTAAAACTATTAAAACAAGATAAGCCCAATAAGAATGCAAATTTAATACGGTATTATACATAATTTATGTTTTGAAATTTTGATTACAGCAAATGTAATAATAAAACCCATAAAAAAACCGCTTCGTATGAAGCGGTTTTTAGTTATATAATCTTTAAAAAAATTAGAAGTTGTAACGCATACTAAAGTTCCACGTTCTTCCGTAACCAAATCTTACACGATTTTCAACATTAACACCATTCCAAGCTACATCTCCTGTATCAACATGCTTATTCTCATCAGAATATTCTAAATAAACTTCGCTAAATACATTATTAACGTTTAAGCGAAATTGTATTGAATTCTGGTCATTTTCACCTACTAACCATTTGTATGATAATCCTGCATCTACAGTATCAAATGATGGTAACTCAATAGAACCTCTATTATTAGCAGTTGAAAACTCACTTCCACCATAATTAGCATTACCATATAACTTATCATATTGATTCCAATTAGCATCCACTTTAAATCTTGGTAAAATTTCGTATTTAGCACCAATACCAGCAGTAAATTGCGCTGCATTACCAACTTTCACGCCATCAATATAACTAATGTCACCAGTAGTTGTTGTACCTCCTCCTTCTACAGTTTCAGTAAGCGTTACATTACCATCATATCGCCAATCACCAATTGATAAAAATCCTTGAAGCTGAAATTTATCTGTTAAACGCGTGAATACTTCCAATTCACCACCATAGTGCACTTGCTTAATAGCACTTGTAGAGTAAAACACATCTGCAATATTATCATTATCTGTATCTTCAGAATCATAATCAATTCTGTTATCCCATATTGTATAGTATAAGTTCGCATTTACAGAAATTTTATCCCCTAGAAATTTATATCCAGCTTCAATTCCAGTTATATTTTGATTTTCGTCACTTAATGGATTTAGTTGGTTAGAAGCTCTGTCGTCTATAAATAAATCACTGTGGTAAGGTTGACGAGAATAATATCCTGTATTTAAAAATACAGTATTATTATTATTAATTTGATATGCTCCACCTAACTTAACATTGAACCCCGGATTATTAACTTTCTCTGACTCTTGTCCTTTGCCTTCTACTGAAGAATTCCCATATTCTGTTCTTACATGTGATTGCGTAGAGGCTGACCCTTGGAAATAAGCAGAAAATTTATCTTTACTATATTCTAATTGACCAAATACACCTAAATAGTTAATGTCTTCTTCATAATCATAATAAGGGTGTAAACGTTGCCCATGGTCATCATTTGTATTAAATAAAACATTCCAAGGATTAATTCCTCCAAAAGCTTCAGTTATTTCATAACTACCTCCATTATAAGTGCTAGAATCACTAACAGAATCAACAGAGAAAAATTCGTTTACACTTCTAAAGTGAATCCCGTTATATAAACGCACATCTGCTCCAATGTTAAAACTTAAGTTTTCATTTAATTCGTTATTATAATTAGTTACTAAACCATACCAGTTGTGGTTATTATTTGAACCTCTAGCATAAGTTGCAACACCAGTGTTTCTATCAAACTGTGACTGAACAAAAGCACCTCTACCTAAAGAACCATATAAAACAGTTGATAAAGATGATTTTTCATTTATATCCCAATCCCAGTTTAAGTTCATCACTGGTTTATGATATATATTACGTCCGCCAGGATAAACACCAGAATTTAAATTATTTGGGCTATCTACACCTGTTGCGTTCCAAGAATTATAACGTCTTCCTCTACCTTCTGCTAAAAAGTCTTCTAAATCTGCATTTCCCGCAGCTGCATGCCATTGTGGCGCACCAGTTAACATTAAATTTAAAAGATGGTTATCATTTATTTTATAACCAAAAGATAAGAAATACGTTTGACCCTGACCTTCAGTATGGTCTACATATCCATCACCTCTCCAATGTCCAAACATTGCTGTTACAGCTAATCCATTATCCATTAAACCTGTAGAGTAGGAAGCAGTTGATTTCGTGAAACCATCATTTCCTATCATTTGCTGTACAAATCCACCTTGTGTTTTATCCAGTGTTTTAGTAACGATATTTACCGTACCACCAACAGAAGATATTGCCAATTTAGAAGATCCTAAACCACGTTGTACTTGAACAGCTTGCGCTACATCTAATACACCTGACCAGTTCGACCAGTACATTTTACCATCTTCCATACCATTAATTGGCTGACCATTAAGTAAGAATGCTGTATTAGTTTGATCAAAACCTCTTAAAAACAATTGTCCGTCTCCAAATCCACCTCGTTGTGTAGTATGTACTGAAGGTGTTGACTTTAGAAGTTCAGGCAAATCAGAATTACCCGCTTTTTCTTGAATTCGGGCTGCTTTAATAGTAGACACAGCAATTGGTGTTTTTCTACCTTCAGCTAAATCTATAACTCCAGATCCGATGATTACTATTTCTTCTAATGAATTATCTGGTGTTAGTTTAACATTTCCCAAATCAACATCTCCATCAAATGATAAAGTTACAGGAGCATAACCTAGATAAGAAATTACAACTTGACCAGAAGACGCTTGAGTTGTTAAAGTAAACTTGCCGTTAAAATCTGTAGAGGCTCCATTTGTTGTTCCTTTTTCAACAACATTCGCACCTGGTAGTGGCGAATTAAGTTCGGCATCATTAACTGTACCTGTTATAGTACTTTGTGCCATAATAACTGTAGAAAACAAAAAGGCTACAGCTACTAATAAAAAATGAGTAGTTTTTTTCATAATTTTAAATTATTTATATTGAAATTAGTCAGTGCAAAAATAAGCATAATATTACATTAAATATTATGCACGCATAAAATAAATGTTAACAAACAAAAAAGCAGTAAAATATTGAATGTTAATAATATCAATATTTCACTGCCTTTTGTAATTCCTTTAAGTGACTACATACAAGATAGTTACAATAATTTTTTATAATAATTCAATAAATTATTTGTAGAAGAATCGTGATTATTAACAGAAGTGCTGTTAAATTCTTGTAAAATTTTACTTGCCAATTGCTTTCCTAACTCCACCCCAAACTGATCGTAGCTAAAAATATTCCAAATAATACCTTGAACAAATATTTTATGCTCGTACATGGCAATAAGTTTTCCTAAACTTTCGGGCGTTAGCTTATTTATAAAAATAGTATTTGTTGGTTTATTTCCTTTAAATACCTTAAACGGAATTATTGATTTTTCAGTGCCTTCAGCTATAACTTCAACCTCAGTTTTGCCATTTAAAAGTGCTTCGGTTTGTGCTAAAAAATTAGATGTCAATTTATCTTGATGGTCTTGATTGCCGTGTAATGATTTTACAAACCCGATAAAATCTGCTGGAATTAATTTTGTGCCTTGATGAATAAGTTGAAAAAAGGCGTGTTGCGAATTGGTTCCTGGCTCTCCCCAAATTAAAGTTCCTGTTTCGTAATCTATTGGGTTTCCATTTCTATCAACACTTTTTCCATTACTTTCCATAATACCTTGTTGCAAATAGGTTGCAAACTGATTTAGGTATTGCGAATAGCCTATTACAGCTTCACTTTCAGCTTTAAAAAAGTTATTATACCATACACTTATTAATGCTAAAACTACTGGGATATTGGTTTTAAAATCTTCAGTTTTAAAATGCTCATCCATTTTGTTGGCACCTTTTAATAAGCTATCAAAATTAGTATAACCTACTGCTAAACTTATAGACAAACCTACTGCACTCCATAAAGAAAAACGACCACCAACCCAATCCCACATGGGGAATATATTGTTTTTGTCTATACCAAAATTTTTAACGCTTTCTATATTTGTAGATACTGCAACAAAGTGTTTTGCAATAGCATCTTCTGTAGCCGATTTTAAAAACCATTTTTTAAGCGTGTTTGCATTTGATAAGGTTTCTTGCGTTGTAAACGTTTTTGAAACCACCACAAAAAGCGTAGTTTCTGGATTAAGTTTTTTAATCACTTCGTTTACATGATCGCCATCTACATTACTTACAAAATGTGTAGTTAAATGATTTTTGTAATACTGCAACGATTCAACAACCATAGCTGGCCCTAAGTCCGATCCACCAATACCAATATTTACTATATCGGTAAACGATTTTCCTGTAAATCCTTTTCTTTCACCATTTACAACTTCATTTGTAAATGTTTCAATTTTTTGTTTTACCTGATATATTTCTGGCATTACATTTACACCATCAACATAAAACTCTGCATCTTTAGGTGCTCGTAAAGCAGTATGTAAAACAGCTCTTCCTTCGGTTTTATTTATTTTTTCACCTGAAAACTGACTCTCAATAGCCTCTTTTAATTTAACCTCGCTGGCTAGTTCTAATAAATATTTAAATGTGTCTTCTGTAATTCTATTTTTTGAAAAATCAACATAAAAGTCATCCCATTTAATGGTAAATTTATTTGCTCGTTCACTGTCTTGAGCAAACAAATCTTTCATGTGTGAATTATTAATTTTATTATAATGTTCTTGAAGCTTTTTCCAAGAGTTTGTTGTTGTTGGATTTATATTTGGTAACGGCATGTTATGAATTTGCTTGAATGATTAGGGTTTGATCTGGCTGTTCCTCAATAATTTCAGGTTCAAAAAGAATATTATCTAATTGATATTTTATAGGTTTTATAAAATCTAAATATTTGAATTTTAACGAATCTGAAATTGGTTTAGCTTCAGGAAGTTTTTGTTTAAAAGGATCGACTTGCTTTCCGTTTTTCCAGAATCGATAACACACGTGTGGACCACCAGTATTTCCTGTCATACCTACTAACCCAATAACGTCACCTTGTTTTACAAAATCACCTACTTTTACTAAACGTTTACTCATGTGTAAATACTGAGTTTCGTAAGTTGCATTATGCCTAATTTTAACATATTTTCCATTACCACCTCTTCTTCTTGATTCGGTTACCGTTCCGTTTGCTGTTGCCATAATTGGCGTACCAATGGCTGCTGCAAAATCGGTGCCTTTATGCGGACGCACTTTATAACCATAAACAGCAATGCGTCTTTTTAAATTATATCTTGAAGAAATACGTTTAAATTTAACTGGTGCTTTTAAAAAGGCGCGACGTAAATTTTTAGCCTCTTCATTAAAATAATCAATAATACCTTTTGTAGAATCAGTTTCAAACTCAAAAGCATAAAAAGGCTCGTTATTATGCTCAAAATAGGCTGCTTTAATATTGTGAACACCTGTATAAATAGTATCGTCAATATACTTATCAGTGTAAATTACTTTAAAACGATCTCCTTTTTGTAGACGTCTAAAATCTATAGTCCACGCATAAATCTCATCGGCCATTTTATAAGCTAATCTCGGGCTTAAACCTTGTTCTTCTAAAGTTTCAGAAATATTACTAGTAATAACACCTGTTGCTGTTTTTTCAACATACTTAATAGGTTTTCTGCTTTTAAAAGCGTGAATAGAGTCTTTAAAATTTATAACGACATACTCTTCTTTTGAAGGCTGATAAATAAATGTTTCTGGTAATTCTAAAGAATCTTTAGAACACAATAATGTATAAGGCTTTCCTTGTTGAAAAGATCTAATAATATCGAAAGTATCTTTGGCTTTTTCTGCTATATGAAATATTTTAGGGTAGCCAACTTTGTTTCGTTCTAAAATTTCTCCAAAACTTTCGCCTTTTCTTACCGTATCTCTTTTTACTATATAGTCGTTTAGGTTAAAACCAAACTCCAAAACTTCTTTTGGTTTTTCAACAATGGCAATTTCTTCCTGCAATACTGGTGTCGGCTCTGGTTTGTCTTTTTTGCAAGCAACAATGATTATTGCTAAAACTGCCAATATTAAATATTTGTTCCCCATTCTTGTAATTCTTTTTCTGTCCATAATTCTGGAAAAAATATTCTTTTTTGATATTTTGGATGCATATATTTTACCCATTCACTTCCTCCTGTGGCTTCGGCAGTTTCGCCGCCTATATTTAAATAATGATTTGCTGTATTATAATGCGCCATAACCCATTTTATATTTACCGTATAATCATAATGACGCATCGCTTTTATTAAATTTTCATCTTCTTTAACTGCTTTTGGAAGCTCTCTAAATTTTGACAATAAATTATGTGTATTGTAAAACTTAGTAAATCTAATAAACTCTTCTTTATATTTTTCTTCAAATGCTGTTAAGGTGTAACTTTTTTTACCTGTTTTATAATCTTTTCCTGCAGCTTGCCAATATAAATGCTCGAAAGCATGCTCGTAAGATGTGTTTCTATCAATAGATTTTCTAAACCTGTTATCTATAAGATTAATAAGTTCTGTAGATGCAAATTCTATTTTTCTGTATTGTGCACTTTGAAATCCGCTTGCAGGTGTTAAGGTTGTTCTAAATTTATTGTACTGATCGATATCCATTCCATCTTTCATAATATTAAAAGACGATGTAAGCATATCAAAATAACAACTTATACGCATTAATTTTGAAGTGAATAATTTGGCATCAACGGCATCATGTTTTGCTACTTGCTCAATTTCACCAAGTATCATTTTAAACAACAATTCGTTTATTTGATGATACATAATAAATACCATCTCGTCTGGCAAGGTCGTGCGTTGTATTTGCAGATTTAATAAGGCATCGGTTTGAATATAATCCCAATAATTTATGGGTTTACTGTATAAAAGACCTTCTAAATGAATATCTAAATCTTGGTCTATTGCCTTGTATTTTTCTTTAAGTTGATTGGTTATATTATTACTCAAAATTTCTTTAATTTTCAACAACTATTTTAAAAGGGTGTTTTAATCCTTTAAAAGCCTCAAGATCTGCTCTTAACGACCCAACAGCTAAATCTGCCTTAATGCGTAAAGGTACTTTATTTTTGTCTTTTGACACCCAAAGCGTTAAACTTTCTTCTTCTTTAAAAACGCGTCCTGCCATAACATAAGGCCTAAATTTTAAAGCTTCAATTTTTCCAAAATCTGTACTAATGGTTTCTTCTCCTAAATATTGCAATTTAAAACCATAGGTTTCTTCATCAAAAAACATATCAACTTTAAATTCATCGCCTACTTTTAATGTTCTAATATCTATATTATTACGTAAATAATAATAAGTTGACACCATATCTTGGATATTAGGTTTGGTATCTATAATCGTTTTTTTCTTGTGTTTTTTATCATTAACGTGAGCTTTATTGTTTTTTTGGTCAAACTCTATTTCAATATCTTTAGTATGCCCGCCTTCATCTATATTTCTAACAAACTTATAAGGCTTGATGGTTTGTTTATCAAAATAGCTTTCATATCTGTCTTTAACTTTAAAAAACCATTTTATCATACCTGTAGTCCATCCTTTACCAACTACATGATACACGTCTTTATTATTTAATTTAGAATCTTTAACAGTAAGTGTTGCATTTCCTGCTTTTAAAAAGCCACTGTAACTCATCTTGAATTTAAACCATTCGCCATCGCCAAATGCAGACTCTTGCTGAGGATAAGCCATTTGAATTGTGCTTAATGTAAGTAATATAAGTAGTAGTTTTTTCATGCTTTATTGGGTCATAGATAATGTAACTCCTTGAGTTTGCATTTATTGTTGTACACAAGAAATTACAATTACTGTTCCAAAAATATAAAAATTCTTCATACAGCCTGTTATTATAAGAAGCTCTTAACGTTTTTTTGTTACATCAAACAAAAAAACTCCATCTAAAAAATGATGGAGTTTTGAAAATATAAATAGTATTTACTAAAGCGTTCCTCTATTAGCTTGCTCCCTTTCAATAGACTCAAAAAGTGCTTTAAAGTTTCCTGCACCAAAGCCTCGTGCACCCATACGTTGGATTATTTCGAAAAACAAGGTTGGCCTGTCTTCCACAGGTTTTGTAAATATTTGTAACAAATACCCTTCCTCGTCGGCATCAATCATAATTCCTAAACTTTTAAGTGTTTCAATATCTTCTCGTAATTCATGACTATATTCTTCTAACCTGCCAGGAACGGCTTTATAATAGGTTTCTGGGGGTGTAGACAAGAACTCAATTCCTCTAGCTCTTAATTGAGATACTGTACTAATAATATCGTCTGTAGCTACAGCAATATGTTGTACACCAGCACCTTCGTAAAAATCTAAATATTCTTCTATTTGCGAACGTTTTTTACCTTTTGCTGGTTCGTTAATTGGGAATTTTATACGTCCGTTACCATTACTCATCACTTTACTCATAAGGGCTGAGTATTCGGTATGTATTTGTGTGTCATCAAACGATAAAAAATTTTCAAATCCCATAACATCTTCGTACCATTTTACCCAAGTATTCATTTGTCCCCAACCTACATTTCCAACCATATGGTCAATGTATTTTAAACCCGTCGCAGTTGGATTATAATCTGATTTCCACTCACGGAAACCTGGTAAAAAAGCACCGTTATAATTTTTGCGTTCTACAAAAATGTGGACAGTTTCTCCATAGGTATAAATACCTGCACGAATTACTTCTCCGTGTTCATCTTTTTCTACAACAGGCTCCATGTACGATTTGGCTCCACGACTTGTAGTTTCTTGATATGCTTTTCTAGCATCTTCAACCCATAGTGCAACTACTTTCACACCATCGCCATGTTTTACAATGTGTTCGTTTATTTTAGATTTACTATTTAATGGCGTTGTTAATACCAAGCGTATTTTGTCTTGTTTTAGCACATAACTTACTGAGTCTTTCGATCCAGTTTCTAAGCCTTTATAGGCATAAGATTGAAACCCAAATGCTGTTTTATAAAAATGTGCTGCTTGTTTTGCATTACCTACATAGAATTCTACGTAATCTGTTCCTAAGAGCGGCAAGAAATCTTGTGCGCCTTTAAATATTTTTTCTAAACCGTAGTTTACTGATTTTATGTTTTTACTCATGATAAAAAGCCCCTCTTAATCTCCCCAAAGGGGAGAAACTCAACTCGGGTAATTGAGTATTTTGTTTTGATAAAGCTATTTGTTTGCAAATATGTTTAGCCCTGATTGAAGCGGCATCCTTTTGGTTTTCTCAAAAAACCAAAAGATATAGCGGAAAGCAGGAAATAGCTTCAAATAATTATTTTAATGAACGTTTTAAAAAGTCCCTTTTGGGGATTTAGGGGCCTACAACCAAGATTTATGATAACTCTCATCAGCGATTTTCATTGCTTCTTCGGTTACCATTAAGGGTTTAAACGTGTCTACCATAACAGCAAGCTCATCGGTTTTTGTTTTTCCAATACTTCGTTCTGCTGCTCCTGGGTGTGGACCATGTGGAATACCTGCTGGATGTAGTGAAATATGACCTTCTTCAACATCATTTCTGCTCATAAAATCACCATCAACATAATACAAAACCTCATCACTATCAATATTACTATGATTGTAAGGTGCTGGTATAGATTGAGGGTGATAATCATATAGTCGAGGTACAAAACTACATACTACAAAAGCATCGGTTTCAAAAGTTTGATGTACTGGTGGTGGTTGATGAATACGCCCTGTGATAGGCTCGAAATCGTGAATTGAAAAAGCATACGGATAGTTATACCCATCATAACCCACAACATCAAACGGATGTGAGGCATAAACCATTTCAATCATATCATCTTGTTTTTTAACTTTAATTAAAAAGTCTCCAGATTCATTATAGGATTCAAGTTCTTGTGGTTGACGAATATCGCGCTCGCAAAATGGCGAATGTTCTAATAATTGTCCAAACCAATTTCGGTAACGTTTTGGGGTGTAAATTGGTCGGCGAGACTCGACAATAAACAGTCTATTATCTTTGGTATCGAAATCTATTTTATAAATAATTCCTCGTGGAATTAAAAGATAATCACCATATTTAAAATCGAGATTCCCTAACATAGTTCTCAATTTTCCTGTGCCTTTATGGATGAATATGAGCTCGTCAGCATCAGTATTTTTATAAAAATAATCTTGTGTTAATTGTTTTGGCGCTGCTAATATTATAGCACAATCGCTGTTTATTAAAACCGTTTTTCGACTTTCTAAAAAATCGTTTTCTGGTTTTACCTGAAACCCTTTTAAACGATATGATTTTAGATTATTCTTTAATGCTATTTTTGGTGCTACGCTGTATTGGTTTTTTATTGCTTTTACTTGCGTTGGGCGTTGTTCGTGATAACTGTTTGTAGACATACCATCAAAACCAATAGTACCAAACAATTGTTCATAATATAAACTACCATCTGGTTTTCTGAATTGAATATGACGCTTATGCGGAATATTTCCTAATTTATGATAAAAAGGCATATTTTTAAGTATTAATTGTTGAATATAAAAAGTAAAAAAGTTATAAAACTTTAATTTTCAATTGTATATAAAGATACAAAAATTGCCTGCTTATTCAGGATTTCTCTTGATAAGGTAGTGAAGAAATGATAATAAATCTGCCCAAAATGGTGTCATAACTTTACAAATATCGTAAAAAATAAAGACTTTCTAAAAAGAATAAAAATGGCTTTAAAACCAAAAGCCTACATTAAAAAACCAAACGCTTTGTTTTGCTTCGGGTGAATAACTAAACTTGCCTTGAATTGGCCCAATAAAAGTATCAATAGCATAACCTAACGCATAACCACGATAGTCTGGAAGTGTAAACCATTCGCCGCTTTCAAAAATATCATCATCAACATTCGCCCAATTTGCTTCGGCTGTTACATGATGGTTTTTAAAAACTTCGTAATCAGCACTTAAAGAAGCTTTAACGTAACTATTACCTGTTAGAGAGACAAAATCGTAACCCATAAACGGAATAAAATTATTAACCAAATTATTACCATAACCACCTAGAGCAAAATCTAGGGCTTGGGTTGATTTGTCGCCTAATTTAAAACCACCACCTGCTCTTAAATTTAGTGCTAATTTATCTGTAACACTAAAGGCGTAACCCATATCTGCTTTAGCTATTGAAAAATCTTCAAATTCGGCATTAAAACCCGAAGCTAGTAAGTACATGTGTAAATCGCCATTAAAATACACACCGCGTTTTGGAAAGTGTTTATTATCGTAAGTATCTAACTTTAAACCTGCAAAAACGCTAAAATAATCTGTGTTTTCAAATACAAACTCATTGTTATTTGTTGTTACTGTTTCAGACTTTATCTCAAGACGTTTATGTTCAGCACCAACGCTAAATGCAAAATCTTTTTTTATTAGGGTTTGTAAATAAAACTGATTGGTTTGATCTTGAAAATCAATATCAATTTTGTTTAGCCCTGTTGTTGCTATTTGATCATCATCAAAAAATAATTGCGCATTAATATTTTTATCAAATTGATTAAATCTAGATCGAATACCAATACTCCAATAAAAACCTTTATCTATTAAATACTCAAAATTATAGCGCACATTATCTCCAAAAACCAAATCTAAAGACGCTATGTCGTTATCAAAAAGCAATCTTTTTTTAGTGACATTAACCAATGCCGCACTTTTGTATAAAGCATCATAATGCAAACCTAATTTTAAAAACGTTGTTATATTGGTTTCTTTAACAGTTGCTATTAAATCATACCCATCGCTATATTGAGATTTACTAAATTGGTATTGAAACGAATCAAAATTATTAGTTGCCACTAAGTTATTTACGCCTTTGTAGAAATCTTTAAAATCTAACTTTTCATTTAACTTTAATCTAAGTTTTCCTAAAACGTAAGCACGTGTGTATTTTTCGTTTCCGTTTAGTATAACCGAATTAATCCTTATAGAATCTTGTGTGTGTAAACTAATTTTAAACTTTGGTTTATCTTTATCATATTTGAATAAATCCTCAAGAGCATCCATTTTTTTATAAGCAGCCGTTTCACCTCTTTTTATAATTTTTTCGCCTTCGCTAAAAGACACAACAGTAAAGTCTGTAATATCTGGCTTTATGTAAATATCAGTCTTTTTAGACTTTAGTTTCATGTCTTTAATCGTCCTAAAGTTATTAATTTGCAGCAACACATCGGGTGCAGAAATCAATTCTTCTCTATTAGCTAAACCATCTTGTACATCAACACCAATAATAATATCCATACCTTTTGCCTTAAGTTCATCGATAGGATAATTGTTAGCTACACCACCATCAATTAACACTTGATTGTTTATTATTACGGGCTGAAATAAAGATGGAAACGCACCACTTGCCATTATAGATTGAGTTAAATTGCCTTGATCTAGCATTACAGCTTCGCCAGTTTCTACATTAGTACCAATACAGAAAAATGGTATAGGTAATTTGCTAAAATCGTGAATGTCACTTACATGTAATGTTAATTTAGAAAGTAAATTGTAGGTGTTTTGTCCTCTTGAAAGTGCCGATGGCAGTTTAATTTTCAACTTATCAAAAGGCAATGTTATGGCGTATTTTTCTGAGTTGTCTCGTTCGTATAATGCTTTAGACGACCTTGGCAAATCGTCACTTATAATTTTATCGAAATCTACTTTTTTAAAGATAGAGTCTAACTGCTTTCCTGTATAACCTGATGCGTATAACGAGCCAATAATAGCACCCATACTTGTGCCAGCAACATAGTCTATTTTAACACCTAAACTGTCAATAACTTTAAGCACGCCAATATGCGCTAGCCCTTTTGCACCACCACCACTTAACACTAAACCGACTTTTACATCGTGAGGGTTTTTGTCTTCATTCTGCGCTTTCGCGGAAAGCAAAGCGATTAAGCATAGGGTTAATATGATTGTTTTTTTGTTCAAGTGTTATTTTTTGTTTGTGTAAAACCCTGTTTGATTTGTCCTAATATCTCTAATAATAAGCCTGAAGCCGAAAGAAAATACAATTTTTGCTTTTCCATGATAGGAATGAATTATTCTATCTTCAATATCGAAATTAGTCTTAGTCAACCAATCACCAATATGAGCACCATCTATATACTTCCATTCTTGATTTTCAATAAAAGAAGATGAATTTATATAAGTAATTGGAATTACAAGTAATGCTCCAATTATTAATAATATTTTAAAAACCCTCTTTTTCATAATTTATATTAAATCTACAAGGCTTTTAAAAACCTTGTAGATTGTTTACTTCCCATGAAAATAATTATAAACTTTCTCTGCTCTAGAAACCCCAACCACAACTTCTAATTCATCCAACTTTGCATTGGCAACACGTTTAGCCGATTTAAAATGCTTTAATAGCTCTACTACCGTTTTTTCTCCAACTCCAGGAATAGTTTCAAGCTCTGTATTTAACGCAGTTTTACTACGTTTATTTCGGTGATGTTCTATACCAAAACGATGCGCTTCGTTACGCAGTTGTTGTATAATTTTTAGGGTTTCGCTTTTTTTATCTAAATATAAGGGAATTGGATCATCTGGATAGAATAATTCTTCCAATCTTTTGGCAATTCCTATAATGGCTATTTTTCCTCTTAAATTTAAAGCATCCAAACTTTTTAATGCAGATGACAACTGCCCTTTCCCACCATCAATAATAATAAGTTGTGGCAATGGCTGTTTTTCATCTAACAAACGTTTATATCTGCGATAAACCACTTCTTCCATTGATGCAAAATCATCTGGCCCTTCAACCGTTTTTATGTTAAAATGCCGGTAATCTTTTTTACTGGGTTTTCCATTTTTAAACACTACACAAGCAGCTACAGGATGTGTGCCTTGTATGTTACTATTATCGAAACATTCAATATGTCGCGGCTCTTCAGACAATCGTAAATCCGCTTTCATTTGCGCCATAATACGATTTACATGCCTATCAGGGTCAACAATTTTATCTTGTTTAAAACGCTCCATTCTAAAATATTTCGCGTTGCGCAGTGATAAATCTAAAATGTGTTTTTTATCACCTAATTTAGGAACGGTTACTTTAACATCATCGCCTAAACTCACTTTAAAAGGCACATATATTTCTTTTGATTTGGAATGAAAACGTTGCCGTATTTCTGTAATCGCCAATTCTAACAATTGTAAATCGGTTTCGTCTAATTTCTTTTTAATCTCTAAGGTATGTGATCGAATGATAGATCCGTACGACAGTTGTAAAAAATTAACGTAACCATAACTTTCGTCGCTCATAATAGAAAACACATCAACATTACTAATTTTAGGGTTTACAATGGTAGATTTTGCTTGGTAGTTTTCTAATACTTCTACTTTTTCTTTTATTTTTTGTGCGTCTTCAAACTGCATTGCTTCAGCATAACCACGCATTTGAATTTTAAATTGTTGCAACGAATCTTTAAAATTCCCTTTTAAAATCTCACGAATGGCTTTAATGTTTTCGTTGTATTCAGCTTCGGTTTCTAACCCTTCGCACGCGCCTTTGCAATTTCCTAAATGGTATTCTAAACACACTTTATATTTTCCTGCTTGGATTTTTTCTTCGGATAAATGGTAATTACACGTTCGTAAATTATACAGGCCTTTTATTAAATCTAATAAGGTGTGTACTGTTTTCATACTGGTATAAGGTCCAAAATATTCGCCACCGTCTTTAAACACACGTCGTGTAGAAAACACTCTAGGGAAACGCTCCTTTTTTATACAAATCCATGGGTACGATTTGTCGTCTTTCAACAACACATTGTATCGTGGTTTATGTTTTTTTATCAGATTATTTTCAAGCAATAACGCATCGGTTTCAGTTTCAACAACAATGTGTTTTATACTTGAAATTTTTTTTACTAATACTTTGGTTTTACCATTTTCATGTGTTTTAGTAAAATATGAGGAGACTCTTTTTTTTAAATTTTTTGCTTTTCCAACATAAATAATCGTATCATCAGCATCAAAATACTGATATACCCCAGGGGCATTTGGTAAGGTTTTTAATGCTATTTCAAGGGTAGGTTTACTCATTATACCAAAGGTAGTAATTCCTATTAAAAAGAAACCTTTTAGATACAGTTTATCATTATCTTGCACAACTTATTCCTTTCTATAAAATAAGAATGAAAAAAATAATTGGTCGTACAGACAAAATAGACTTTCCTGAATTGAATCTTTTCGAAATTGACGTAAAGATTGATTCTGGAGCATATACCTCTGCCATACATTGCTCAGAAATTATTGAAGAAAATAATATCTTAAAATGTGTGTTTGAAAGTAAAGGTCACCCAAATTTTAACAGTAAAAACATTTCTTTTAAAGACTATACTTACACCGATGTAAAAAGTAGTAATGGTCATAAAGAGAATCGCTATAAAATTAAAACAAAAGCCATATTTTTTGGTAAAACGTATACAATTAATTTAACTTTAAGTACGAGAGACGATATGAAATTTCCTGTACTAATAGGTCGCCAATTTTTAAGTAAAAAATTTCTTATTGATGTTGATATTGAAAACCAATCTTTTAAAAGCAAACTAAATGAACATAGTAATACTATCGCGTAACGCTAGCCTATACTCTACAAAACGCCTTATTGATGAAGCAGAAAGTAGAGGTCATGAGGTTGAAGTGATTGATCCCTTAAAGTGCGATATTATTATAGAGCGCGAAAAACCTACTATTTTTTATAAAGATCGTTATCTAGATTATGTAGATGCTGTTATTCCAAGAATTGGAGCATCAATTACCTTTTATGGTTGTGCTGTGGTAAGGCAGTTTGAAGAAATGGGTGTTTTTACAATTGCATCTTCAGACTCTATTTCAAGATCAAGAGACAAATTAAGAAGTTTACAGCGTTTAAGCAAAGCCGGAATAGGTATGCCAAAAACAGTATTTACTAATTATTCTAGAGATGTTGAAGAAGTAGTAGAACATGTTGGAGGTACCCCAGTAATTATTAAATTACTAGAAGGCACTCAAGGTTTAGGTGTTGTTTTAGCCGAAACAAAAAATGCTGCCGAATCTGTTTTAGAAGCTTTTAATGGTTTACAAGCACGGGTTATTGTACAAGAATATATTAAAGAAGCTAAGGGTGCAGACTTAAGAGCTTTAATAGTAGATGGGCAAGTTGTTGGAGCTATGAAACGTCAAGGAAAAGAAGGTGAATTCCGTTCTAATTTACACCGTGGTGGGTCGGCAAATATTATTAAATTAGACGCAGACGAATTAAAAGTGGCCATGAATGCGGCTAAAGTATTAAAACTACCAGTTTGTGGTGTAGATATGTTGCAATCGGCACGCGGACCATTACTTTTAGAAGTCAATTCTACTCCTGGCTTAGAAGGTATTGAAACCGCAACAGGCAAAAATATTGCCAGAGCCATTATTACTTTTATTGAGCGTAATAGATAAATGAGCAAAAAAGATGTTTTAGAAATATTAGGTGTTAAAGTAGCTCTTGGCGAAAGTGCTACTGTTACTTTTGAGGTTGCAAAGTTACATACTCGCAATACCCTAGATGTTCCTATAATTATTGAACGTTCTAAAAAACCAGGGCCTACAGTATTAATTACTGCGGGTATACATGGCGATGAAGTTAATGGGGTAGAAATAGTCCGCCAAATTATAGCTAAAGACATTAACAAACCCAAACGAGGTACCATTATTTGTGTTCCAACTATCAATGTTTTTGGCTTTTTAAATATGGATCGACTATTTCCAGATGGTCGCGATCTTAATCGTGTTTTTCCTGGAAGCATCGATGGTTCTTTAGCAAGTAGGGTCGCTCATTTTGTAATGTCTGAAATTGTACCTCATGCCGATTTTGTAATGGATTTTCATACTGGAGGCGCAGACCGATTTAATGCTGCACAAATACGCATTATCAACAACGACACAAGACTCACAGAATTAGCGCATGTTTTTGGTGCTCCTTTTATTTTTTATTCAGAAAACTTAAATAAATCCTTTAGAAATGCTTGTCACAAAGTTGGTGTTCCTATGCTTTTATTTGAAGGCGGAAAATCCTTTAACATACATAGCACTATTACAAATACTGGTGTTAATGGTGTTAAACGCGTTTTACATCATTTAGAAATGTTAAACACTAAATTTAAAGTATCTAAACCAAAAAAAGAAGCTGTAGTTATAAGTAAAAGTAAATGGCTAAGGGCTAAGTTTTCTGGCATGTTTAAAGCAACAGTAGCTATTAACGCTTTTGTTGAAAAAGGTGATGTATTAGGGAATATTACAGATCCTTACGGAAGTTTTAACCATTTTGTAAAAGCACCAAATGCAGGTTATATTTTTAATGTAAACCAATCTCCTATTATTTACCAAGGTGATGCCATTTTTCATATTACTACAAAACTTGAAAATGAATAAATCTGAAATACGTAAAAAATACAAGTCATTACGAAACCATTTATCTTTAAAAGATATTGATGAGAAAAGTTTAGTTATTTCAAATCAATTATTAAAATTAGATATTTGGGATAAATCGTTCTATCATATTTTTTTATCTATTGAAGAACACAAAGAAATTAATACCGATTATATTTTAAATATTCTAGCAGGAAAAGATAAAAATATTGTTGTTTCTAAATGTAATTTTAAAAACACCTCATTAATCAACTACTTATTAACAGACAGTACAATAATTAAAAAAAGTGCTTGGGGTATTCCTGAACCTGTTAATGGTATTGAAATTGACGACAATAAAATAGATGTAGTTTTCGTACCACTTTTAGC
>NZ_CAXIBN010000030.1:0-23459 GCF_964021735.1 uncultured Wocania sp.
AATCGCTTTATTTATTGTGTTAGTATCGAGCATTCATGCACAAAATACGATAGACTTACAAGGCACATGGAGCGTTCACTTAAATCAAAGCAACGACGACAGCAAAAAGCCTATCAATTTACCGAGCTCACTTACCGAGGCTGGTTACGGTGAAAAAACCGAAGGCTCAGATTTTGGTATTTTAACACAAACCCACAAATACATTGGCGTTGCTGTTTACGAAAGAGACATAGACATTCCGAAAAAATGGAAAAATAAAAATATAGACGTTTTTTTAGAGCGTGTGTTGTGGGAATCCCAAATTTTCATTGATGGTGAAAGATTAAGCACACAAGACGCTTTAGGCACACCGCACATCCATAAGCTTGGAAAATTAAAACCAGGCAAACACAAACTTGCCATTCGCGTTAATAATGATACCATTCATAATATTGGTGATAAAGGCCATGCCTACGGCGAATACACCCAGAGCATTTGGAATGGCGTAGTTGGTAAAATGGAATTACAAGCCAAAGATCCCACCCATATCACATCGATTCGTACGTTTTCACTTGTAGATAAAGACCAGTTAAAAATCGAGCTTCAAATAGAAGCAGCCTTAAAGGAAAAGGCAGAAATCTGTATGGAGATCATATCTATAACATCAAATGCTGTAGTACACAAAACCGAAGTTACCAAACAACTAGAGTTAGGACAAAACAAAAAAGAAATCACTTTAGACCTCAAAGGCGCATTAGAAAAATGGTCCGAATTCAATCCTGAGGTTTACAACCTTAAAGTGAAACTAAAGACCAAAAAAAGCAAGGATACTTACGAAACCGAATTTGGATTTGTTCAATTTTCACACGACGGCACAAAAATAACCGTTAATGGTCAGCCCGTATTTTTAAGGGGAAATCTTGATTGTGTCCATTTTCCTTTAACAGGCTATCCTTCTACTAAAGTTGAAGATTGGATACGCATTTTTAAAATCTATAAAGATTATGGTTTAAACCATGTACGCTACCATTCTTGGTGTCCGCCAGAAGCCGCTTTTAAAGCAGCCAACAGAGTGGGGATTTACATGCAAGCAGAAGCCTCAATATGGATAGACTGGTGGATGAGCGAAGATATGAAAGTAAGGGGGCGCCCAGAAATGGACACTAAAGGGTATCCAAAAGGCTTAGGAAAAGATCCAGAACGTGATAAATTTGTTATCGCAGAAATGAATCGTGTGGTCGATTTTTACGGCAATCATCCATCGTTTACCATGTTTTGTATTGGAAACGAACTGGGGAATTCAGATTTTGATGTGATGCAAGGCTGGATAGCCGACCTTAAAAAGAAAGACCCAAGACGTTTGTACGCCACTTCTACAGCTAGAAAAGTCATGGATGTAGACGATTATATGGCAACCCATTACATCCCGAATGTAGGACGTACCAGAGGATTAAACGGCGCTAGTACCGATTGGGATTTTGAAGACGTGTATAGCCAAATGAACATTCCTATTATCGCTCACGAAATTGGTCAGTGGCCCGTATATCCATCATGGAAAGAAATAGACAAATACACAGGCGTTTTAAAAGCTAGAAATTTTGAAGAATTTAAAGCTGTTGCCGAAAAAAATGGCATTGTAGACCAAGATGAGGATTTTAAAATGGCATCGGGGGCTTTAAACCAAATCATGTACAAATACGAAACCGAATCGTTTTTAAGAACCAAAAGTTGCGCCGGCGTTCAACTATTAAGCATCCAGGACTACCAAGGACAAGGTGAAGCCTTAATAGGCTGGCTAGATGCTCATTGGGAAAGTAAAGGCATCACTACCCCAGAAAAATTCAGGGAGCATTTCGATGTAACCGTTCCGCTTTTAAGAATGGAAAAATTTGTTTGGTCTAATGACGAAACTTTTAAAGCCAAGACGCAATTATCGCATCATGACAATGCCGCTATTAAAAATGGCGACATTATAATGACGATTCGTTCTTCAAAAGGAGACATCTTAAAAAGTGAAACATGGCCTATAAAAGATGTGGCTATTGCCTCGTTAATAGATGTAGGGCAGATAACATTTCCGTTAAGCAACATCGATAAAGCAGAACAACTAAACATTTCCCTTCAACTAAAAGACACGCCCTTTAAAAATGAGTGGAATATTTGGGTGTACCCCACCCAATTACCTGCAAAAGAGCCTAAGGATATTGTTATTGCAGAAAACCTAAACAAAGAAACGCTAACCGCTTTGGAGAATGGCGCTAAGGTCTTACTGGTCGCCAACAATTTAGGAACTGCAGAAAACAGCACCCCTGTTGGTTTTTATCCTTTATACTGGTCGCTCACCTTTTTCCCGGGTCAAGGCAAAACCAGTATTGGCCTGCTTTTAAAGGACGAACACCCTGCTTTCGAGCATTTCCCAACAGCTTACCATAGCGACTGGCAATGGGAAACCTTCAAAAACAATAAAGGGTTTATTTTAAATAGTTTACCTGCCAATTACAAACCCATAGCTCAAGTGGTAGATGATTTTCATCGCAATAACAAAGAAGGCGCCATTTTTGAGTTTAAAGTTGGAAAAGGACACGTATTGGTTTGCGGATTCGATATCAATAACGAAACGAATATCGTTGCAAAACAGTTAAAATACAGTTTAATCGAATACATGAAAACAGCTGATTTTGCTCCCAGCCAAGAAGTGAATGCTGGTTTTTTAAAGAACTTATTCCCTTTAATACCGAAAGTAGAAAATGTGAATGCTGATAGCGCATTTAAGAATGTTATTCTTCAAGTAGATGCTGGAGGAAATCTACAGGAACAAAACGTTAGCAAACGTTGGTCCAAAGATTTAGATGTTGTTGAAGTATCTAAAGACACAAAATACAAAGTCAAAGCTAGTGGTGTATGGAAAGATAGCAATGTTACTGCATGGCACGGAGAAAACATGACGATTGAAGTGAATTGTCCAGATGGCATTTTAGGCACTTTTTATGTTCAGTTTAACGATTGGAACAATCAGGAACGAGAAGGTTTCTTAGAATTTGAAGGGCGAAAATTAAAACTGGACGCACACCAAGGTAAGGAAGGAAAATGGGTGAAATTCCACGTCATGCGGGAAGACAGTAACGATGGCAAAATCGTTTTAAAAACCAATGTCTCTAAAGGAGGTAATTTAATGATTTCTAAAATAGTCCTAAGTAAAGAGTAAATATTAATGATTTTTAAAACAACAATATAAAAATAAGTATTACTAACTCGGTTTTCGAAACCAATTAAACAATACCCCTTGAATACCACCATTAGGTATCCAAGGGTTTTGGAGTTCTTACCTTTGTTCAGACATAAAATTTAAGACATTTAAACTTTCCACTTTTACACCAACGCAGAGCGTAGAAGAATTCTTTAGATTAAATGCTAGTCTTTATTTACATATAACTTTGATTGGCTTACCATATCTTGTTTAGTAAAATTTATAAATGGTATCAAAAAGAAACTATATTGATGTATTTTATCTCCAAATATTAAGTATTGCTCCTGTGGTTTAGCATACCAACTATCATCTCCACCAACACCACGTTGCTCCAAATCAATATTTAATTGCACTAAATCTTGCTGTTTTATATCAATAGTATGTTTTGACGCATTCACTTCAGGAATACCATCTATTTGATACGCTTCATCTATATTAGTTTTTGTATTATAGTTTAACCCTACAGATGTATCAAAATCTTCATTAGGCACGTGTAATGCACTTATACCTAATCCTTTTTTCACATTATTTGAGACAACCAATAAACCATTATCTTTTTCATCTGATAAAGCCACCCAACGTACATTTGTTTTATAACCGTTCTCTTGTGGTCTAATATATGGCACATATTGTTCTTCAACTTTAGATTTGTATAAATCTATAAATGAAGCACTATTTCTGTCTTGATAGTTTTCCCAAGGACCTCTACCAAAATAGGTCATATTATTAAACTTTTGTAATAATTGCATACGCATTCCAACCCTAGGAATATCAGCTTTATAATTGGTTGTATTGAGCGTATTTTCAATTTTAACAACACCATTTCCATGGATAGTATATTTAGACACATATGTTGTTTCAACTCCTGGCAACTTATATGCTACATCTAAAACAACCGTTCCTTTATCTGATTTAGAAACGTTAATTTTAGAGGTTTTAAGAAATAATGATGCCTTCTTCCATTCTATATTTTTAAGATGCATTTTATTTCCAAAATCGTTATCTGTAGGTGCTCTCCAAAAATTTGGAATTGGTCCTTTTCCGTCTTTTAACAACTCCATGCCTTTATAAACAAAAGATGTTATACGTCCAATTCCTTTATCAAACACCAAGCTCATGTCCTTATTAAAAACAGTTATGCTTTCATTATGTTCATCTACTTCTAGCTCAAAATTTACCTCGGTACTAGACATTGATGCTTTGTATTTTACATCAAGTTCAAACTGTTCGTGAGCTACAAGAAAGTCTTTAGGTAATAAACCCCATTTTTTTTTGGTTAATGCACTTATTTCAAGAAAGTACTCGGTATTATCTTTATAATCAATATCGTTTAAACTCACTCTTAACATTTTACCAATATGTGGTTCAACATCAACAGAATCAATATGTAATTTTTTTAGAATTTTACCATCAGCTTTTATTTCAACTAAAAAATTAAACTGATTTAAATTTGTGAAATCATATAGATTTTCTAAATAAATACGCAGTTCGTTTTGCTTCGAATAACCTCTAGCCTTAAAATTAATGAACTCTTGGGCTTTTTTTACTTCGTGCAAAGCGGGTTGCGGAGTTCTGTCAGGAAATACTATCCCGTTATTTAAAAAAGAATTATCTGTTGGCATATTCTCTCCATAATCGCCACCATATGCATAATACTTTTCGCCTTTTGCGTTGGTTTTCCAAATGGATTGGTCTACCCAATCCCAGATAAATCCACCTTGTAAATTATCATATTGTTCAATAATAGCCCAATAATCTTGAAAATTCCCTGTACTATTCCCCATGGCGTGGGCATATTCACTAGGGATGAAAGGTCGATCAGTTTTGTGTTTTCCTATATACTCAAAAGTGGCTGGAGATGGATATTGAGGTACTATAATATCCGTATTCCAATCCATATCCAACAAATTACCATCAGTATCTTTATAGGGTCTTTCATATTGCACAGGGCGCTTTGTAACATCATGTGCTTTTATGGCTTTATATCCCTCATAAAAGTTAATTCCGTTTCCTGCTTCATTACCCATGGACCAAATAATTACTGAAGGATGGTTTTTATCGCGTTCTACCATTCGTATCATTCTGTCTACATGAGCCTTTTCCCAGCTTTCTTTTTTGGCTAAAGAATGTTTACCATAATACATACCATGCGACTCAATATTTGCCTCATCTACCACATAAATCCCGTGCTTATCGCATAAATCATAAAACTTAGATTGTTGTGGATAGTGACTCAATCTAACAGCATTAATATTATTCTCTTTCCAAAGTTGTATATCTTTTAAAATCTGTTTTTCATCAACAACATGACCAGTTTCTGGGTTATGTTCTTGAGTATTTACACCTTTTAACGTAATACGTTGCCCATTTATTAAAAGTAATCCTCCTTTTATTTCAACAGTTCTGAAACCTATTTTTTGGGGAATAACCTCTAAGACTTTTCCTTTTTTATCTTTTATTTCTACTATCAATGTATAAAGATTTGGGTGTTCTCCACTCCACTGCTTTACGTCTTTAATTACTCCACTAAAATTAACAACATGCTTTTTATTTGCAGAAGCCTTCGTTTTAATAATGTTAGATGCACAAACTTTACTTTGTTCATCTAAAATCTTGTAACTAACTTGTATTGATTGCTGTTTTGAACTATGGTTTTGAATAGTTACTGATGATTCAAAAATGCCATTTTTATATGCACCATCTAAAACAGACTTAACTTCAATATCTTGAACACGAACCTTAGGTTGTGCATAAATATAAACGTCGCGCTCAATACCACTTATTCTCCAAAAATCTTGACATTCCAAATAAGAACCATCTGTCCATCTAAAAATTTGAATGGCTATACTATTTTCTCCTATTTTTAGAGCTTTAGTAATATTAAATTCAGCGGGTAATTTACTTCCTTGTGAATACCCAATATAAGTGCCATTTATCCATACAAAACCTCCTGATTTCATGGCTCCTATATGTAAAAACACCTCTTTATTTTCCCAAGTAGATTCTAAATTAAATGATTTTTTATACGAACCAACTGGATTATAATTATCAGGCACATTACCAGGGTTCTTAGGATAAACTCCATCAATAAATTCAATATCATTAGCTATTGGTGCCTTGTAATCGGCAAATTCATATTGATGATTCACATAAATTGGAATACCAAATCCTTCAATTTCCCAATTAGAAGGTACTTTAATGTCATCCCAACCACTTACATCTTCATCCAAATTCATAAATGTTGTAGGTCTATCCTTTGGGTTTTTAACCCACTTAAATTTCCAAATACCATTTAATGATTTTTGATAAGTTGCACTACTGGATAAAGCATTACTTTCAGAAGTATAAGACACAAAAGAGTTATGCGCATCTAGTTTATTTTCAGAAATAACTTTTTCATTTTCAATGTAATCTTTGTAGTTATTAATTGGTTCTAATTTTTGACCATAACTTATAAGTTGTATAAAAACCATTATAAGTAAAATCAATTTCTGTATTGAATTCATTTTCGTAATCATCTAATTATTTACTTTAAACACTCTTACTAATAAAACAATAACTCTCTTAAAGAAAAGAGCTACTGTAATAGAAAAACTATTATTTTATCTACATCGCAATAAAAAACAATTATATATAATAATATAATTTAAAGATGTATTTGACCAATTCATAGTCTTTTTTGACAAAATCACACTCCCTATTCCTTTTTTGAGAGCAAGATTTAAGATTAGCACATTTACTCAAACATAGTTTTAAAACTAATTTAATAAAAAAAAGACAAAATATTATTTAAACGATGAGGAACATATTTTAAAACCTGACATCAAATACATAAATAAATTACAAATTTAGGATAAAAAAGAAAAGGTCAGCAATAAAGCTGACCTAACCTGTTTAGTAGCGGGAACTGGACTCGAACCAGTGACCTTCGGGTTATGAGCCCGACGAGCTACCTACTGCTCTATCCCGCGATGTAATCTTTAAATAATTTACTTAGCTTTTAACTTTCGGTTCATAATGCCGACCAAATCATTTCGGAATGCAAATATACAATCCTTTTTAACTTTAGCAAACATAAAAAACAAAAAAGTTATTGTTCGATGCTATTTATCTGAAAATCTATTAATTCTGAATTCAAAAATTGAACAGAAACTTGAATGGGGTTGCAACACACTTCACAATCTTCAATATAAGTTTGTTTTGAAACCGAATTATCTAATAACATAGAAATATTCTCCCAACAATATGGACATGTAAAATAATGCTCTTTCATTTAAAATAGAAACTAAAAAAAGTAGATAATAAATTATTATTATCTACTTTACTAATTTATGAAACTAACTTTATTCTAACTAATCTTTTTCTATATCCATTGTAGCTGTTGCATTTTGCAATTCTAAATGCATTAAACTAGGTGGGTTTTTTCCAGAAACACTAATATATTCTTGATTCAAATTATTATCACTTACCATGAATGTATTTAGCTTAGTTAAGTTCATAAACTCCATTGGTAAGGTTCCTGTAAATTTATTACTAGATAACAGTAACTCTTGTAATTGTGTTAATTGTGCAATCTCAACAGGTATTTCTCCATCCATTTTATTATCCATTACACTTAGTTTTTCTAATTTAGATAAAGCATAAATTTGATTTGGAATTGTTCCTGTTAAAAAGTTACTTCCTAATAAAAGCTCTTTCAAATTTGTTAAATTCATTAAAGACATTGGTATATTACCAGTAAGCTTATTGCTATATAATTTTAATGATTCTAATTTTTGTAAACTCCCAAGTTCTGATGGTATTTCGCCTTCAAAACTATTCATAAATAATTCTAAAGAAGTTAACGCTTTTAAATTTGCCAATTCTGTTGGAATATTTCCAGAAAGCTTATTAAACCCAAAGTTTAATTTTCTTAACGAAGTTAAATTTCCAATTTCTTTTGGTAAATTTCCTTGTAGATTATTAAAAGGCAAATTAAGCTCTACAATTTTGCTGTCTTCAATAGTAACACCGTACCAAGAATCAACAGATGCATTTAGGTCCCATGTAGAGTTCCATTCACTTCCGTTTGTTGAATTGTATATAGCTATTAGTGCTTCTTTTTCGTTTGAGGAAACATTAGCAAAAGTATATGCTGACACTAAAAAGCATACAACTATAAGTTTTAAAGTCTTCATCTTGAATAAATTTGGGATTAATTCTCTTACGAAAGTAGGCTATAACTAGATTAAAAACTATTTTATTCGATGAAATACACTAAATTTTAACATACTTAATCGACAAACTGCTCGATTTCAAGCTGAATGTTCTCCCATTTTTGCATAAAATCTTGTAAATCGGATTTCTTTTTTTGATAATTTTCAAAGAAATTGGGTTGAGATGTTACTTCCTCATAATTAATTTCGAGTGATACATCAATAGCTTTAATCTCCCGTTCTAATTGATTAATTTTAGACTCAACATTGCTTAATTTATTATTTAAAGATTTTATCTTTTTCTGATCGTCGTAAGATTGTTGCTTTTTTACTTTAGGAGTTTCTTTTACAATAGTTCGTTTTTCAACTTCACGTAAACTTTCAACTTTACGTTGGTCTAAATAATAATCAATATCACCTAAATATTCTCTTATTTTATGATCTTTAAATTCATAAACATTATTGGTTAACCCTTGTAAAAAATCACGATCGTGCGATACTAGAATTAAAGTCCCTTCAAATCGCTTTAAGGCTTCTTTTAAAACATTTTTAGATTTTATATCTAAGTGATTTGTGGGCTCATCCATTATTAAAACATTAAATGGTTGTAGCATTAATTTAGCCAGTGCTAAACGATTACGCTCTCCTCCAGATAAAACACGAACATATTTATCAACCTCTTCGCCTCTAAATAAAAATGAGCCTAAAATGTCTCGCACTTTACTTCTATTAGTTTCGTTTGCAGCATCAATCATCGTATCGTGCACGGTTTTATTTCCGTCTAAATACTCTGCTTGGTTTTGAGCAAAATATCCAATCTGTACATTATGCCCCAACTTTAAATGCCCATTATATTTAATATCGCCAACAATAATTTTTGCAAGTGTCGATTTACCTTGTCCGTTTTGCCCAACAAATGCCGTTTTACTATCGCGTTCAATTAGTAAATCAATGTGCTTTAAAACTTGATTATCGCCATAGTTTTTCGAAATGTCTTCGGCCTCTACAACTACTTTACCTGGAGTTATCGATACGGGAAAATTAAGCGTCATCACACTATTATCATCTTCATCTACTTCAATTCTATCAATTTTATCAAGCTTCTTTATAAGCGATTGCGCCATGGTCGCTTTTGAGGCTTTTGCTCTAAATTTCTCAATAAGCTTTTCGGTTTGTTCAATTTGTTTTTGCTGATTTTTTTGAGATGCCAATTGTTGCGTTCTTAATTCCTCACGCAACACTAAATATTTGGTGTACGGTTTCGGGTAATCGTAAATTCTACCCAACGAAATTTCAATAGTTCTATTGGTTACATTATCTAAAAACATTTTATCGTGTGATACAATTACCACTGCTCCTGGATAATTTTTTAAAAATCCTTCAAGCCAAATAATAGATTCTATATCTAAATGGTTTGTTGGTTCATCTAAAAGTAAGATATCATTATTTTGAAGCAATAATTTTGCTAGCTCAATACGCATACGCCAACCGCCAGAAAAGGTATCGGTTAGTTTATTAAAATCTTCGCGCTTAAAACCAAGTCCTTGCAAAATCTTTTCGGTATCGCCTTGGTAGTTGTATCCTCCTAGAATTTCGTATTGGTGTTGAAGCTCGTTTATATCAACCATTAATTGATGGTAACCTTCACTCTCGTAATCGGTACGCTCTGCCATTTGCGTATTTACAGCTTCCATTTTAGCCTCTAACTGCTTAATTTCAGTAAACGCTTCGTACGCTTCTTCAAGTACTGTTCGTCCTAAAACAAAATCTATATCTTGTTTTAAAAAGCCAATTTTAAGTTCTTTATCTGCTGCAATTTGTCCAGAATCTGGCTCCATTTCTTTCGATAAAATTTTAAGCATCGTCGATTTACCTGCACCATTTTTACCAATAAGACCTATTCTGTCGCCATTACCAAGTTTAAAAGTAATGTCTTCAAACAAGTATTCGCCTTGAAATGAAATCGATAAATTATGAATATTCATCATAGAAATGTAACTTATGTTATATACACTTTATTATTAAAGCTTATTTTTGTTCTAGATTCTCGCCCTTGTGAGAATAACAATTTTAAAAGCAAATCTCGACAGAAAAGCCGAGAAATAATTTTTCTATAATTGCGAATGCAAAAGTACATTAAAATATATGTTTAAAAAAGGCAATAAATTATATAGTATTATCAAAGGTGTTTGCCCAAAATGTCACGAAGAATCTATGTTTAAAAACAAGAATCCGTACATACTTTCTGAAGCTTTAAGTATGAACGAAAGTTGTTCAAATTGCGGTACAAAATATAAAATAGAACCTTCTTTTTTCTATGGCTCCATGTATGTAAGTTACCCAGTTGGTATTGCTTTTGCTACCGCAGCTTTTGTAATTTCATTTTTTATTTTTAAGGCGAGCATACATGTTATTTTTATCTCAATAATAGCGACACTAATTGTTTTTATGCCTGTAATTTTAAGGCTTTCCAGAAATATTTGGATTAACTTTTTTATGCATTACGACAAAAATTTAGCTAAAAAATAATTTTTGGGCGTTACCTAAAGGTCGGGCTTTCACTACTCGCTTCCTCCTTTCGTCGGCGAGCTCAAACATTTAGCCTGCGGTGAGCGCAGTCGAACCGTTCAATCCCTAACGCTAATCAAAACGTTTAATATCAACTTCATTTTCTAAAGGCACATCGTTTTCAATAAAATTATAAAGTTGTTCTGCCACATAAGGCCCAATCATAACACCTCGTGTACCCAATCCGTTTAATACAAACATACTTCTATGTGTAACATGTTGCCCAACTAACGGGCGTCTATCTTTTACCGTTGGCCGTATTCCTACAACTTGATTAACCACTTTAAACGGGCAACTTATTAGCTTTTTAAGTTTAGTTAAAAGTTCTTCTTTAGCTTTATTTGTAGTTTTGTTAGATGTATCATCCCATTCATAAGTGGCACCAACAATATATAAATCGTCTTGCAATGGAATTAAAAATACACCAGCTTTTAAAACATAATTGATTTTTAAATCTGGTGCTTTAATTATTAATAGTTCGCCTTTTGTTGGTACTAATGGTAATGCATTAAAAAAAGGATTTTTAACTACCCCAAAACCTTCAGCAAATACAATATGTTTAGATTTTATGCTTTTATACAGAATACCTTCATCTAAAATTTCAATTTGATTATAATCAAATACACTTTCAAAAAATATATGCTCTTTTAAAAGTTCATTTTTGCAAGCATCAATCAAACATTTTACATCAATCCTACCCGTTTGTAATACTTCACCAAAACCAAAAGGTGCAGCAATAAAATCATTTTCGTTTTTTATAATTTTGGTTGAAAGATACTCAGCAAGTTGTGGTTTGTCTGAAGCTGTAAACCAATCGTTCTGTTCTTCAAGCGATGCAAATTTTCGGTACACCGGAATCTTATAATCTAACTTTACATTTAATTTTTTTTCTAAATTAGCATACATCTGTAGTGCCATCTGTAATTGCTCTTTACTTTTCCAAACCGATGTAAACCGTTTTAACACCACAGGATTATACAAACCACCTGCAACTATAGATGATTGTTGCGATTTATCATCAAAAACAACAAATGTTTTGTTATTAGTTTTTAATTGTTCGCAAAAACTAATACCAGCTAAACCGATGCCTACTATAATATAATCTACTTGCATTGGTTGCGAAGATACTCAGAAAATAGGTTCCTGCCATAGTTTATCTTGAGCGAAATTAAAAGGTAGGAATGATAAAAAAGAGGATTAAAACCCTTCTGTCTTTCGGACACCTTCCCTTAAAAAGGGGAGGAACAAAAAAAGGCTGTCTTTTCAGACAGCCTTTTTTTTAATATTTATTTTATGCGACTTAATATGTCCACATATCCAATTCGAAATCTCGAATTTTATCTTTAATTCGCTCAGATTCTAATAATTGCATTAATGCATTTTCAGATACATATTCACTAATTTTCCTATCGCCTTGAACGTTTTCTTCTTTATAAATATAGCCATGAAAACGTCTAGAATTCAATATATGATCGAAAGAAAAAGGAATTGAGCTATTCTCGTTGTTAAACGATTTTGCTTCGTGCAATACTTCTCTAGCATCTGGGAAAAATACCCAAAAAAGAGGTACTAAATCTGGCTCGTCTGTATCAATAAAATTTACATCGGGTGCCACTGGTGCAATTCCTAATAATCTGTATTTCATTTCGGCTTGACGCTTATCGAAATACCAAAGTCCTTTAATGTGATATTCTTTAATATCGGCAGCAGCTATATCACGTCTGATAATATATTCAGGAGATAGCTCTTCTCCAGCATTAATTTGCTCGATCCCTAACTCTGTAGTATCCCTCATTGTTAAAGCTGCTTCAATATCTTTTAAAGTTCTTTTAGTTGTAAAATACGAATCATCATAAATATGTTTTATTTTACCGTTTTTCACGCTTTTCATAAGTACATCGTACAACGAACGTCTATCACTACCAATATTATTAGTATCTATAGGATAGTACAACGGAAAGTTAGAACGCTCATCAAGAACAATCTTTTCCCAAACCATTTTAGAAAAAAGAACATCTCTGTCGTCAACATAACCATATTCTAATGGTTTGTCGTTATCGACTGCTTTTTGCGCCTCTGTTCTTACTCCAATTTCGTCTGGACTTTTAGCATTCAATATATTTGCTTGCGCAAAAACACCAGACACTGTAAAAACAGTTACTACGGTTAATAAAAAACTTTTTAAGTTCATTTTTTTACTTTTTTAATTATTAGAGTTACCCCTTTTATGCATTCTAGTTTGTAAGCTCAACAAATACTGGAGATACTTTTTTAAGTATTACGCTAACTCCACCGGCTTTAGCTTCAATATCAAATATTTGAATTCCAGAACCACGTTTAGCTTTACGCAAAGCACCTTTTGCTCTACTATCTAACTTGTTTCCATTAACATTTATTGTGGGTTGCCCAGGAACTTTAAATTTAAAACCTGTAACACGTAATGGTAATTCGAAATCAAAATCATCAAATTTAGCACCAATAGTAGATATTTCAAGACTGTTACGTTGCATTTTTAATGCACCATCTTCACCTCTTACAGTACCTGTTGGTTTTGGTAAATCTTTAATTCTGAATTTAGCATTATCACTTACTTTACCTCCATCTGGCAATGTTCCAGTTACGTTAATAGTAACTTCTCTTCCTTTAATTCTTGTAGCATCCATTACATAACTACTACCAGAACCTCTAGATAATCCTTGAGCACTAGCTGTTACTTTGTTATCTGGAATACCAGCAAACGAAATAGTCATTGGGTTTTTAACACCTCTATATACTACATTCATTTTGTCTGCAGAAATGGTTGCAGCATTTGGTTTAGCAACTGTAGCGAATGATGAGTTTACTGGAACTTCAATTTCTTCTCCATCTTGAGCAAAAATTAATTTACCTTCAATTTTATGTTCGCCTACGCCACCAGTTCCTATCTTCAATTTCACTTTACCATCTTCAATAGTATATTGATTTTCAGATAATGGTCTACCATCTAAAGTTAATTCTACTCTACTTGGTTTAGTAGAAGCATCTTTACGACCTAACACAATTTGTCCATCAAATTGCTCACCGTTAAAATAAGCAGATTTTGTTGTTTCCATTAATGTAGTATAGTTGGTCATAGATACTTCGCTAGAAAGCGTACCCTGTAACATATTACCTAAAACTTCAGACTCAGTCGTTTTAATATCTGCTTGTAACTGTGTCATTTTAGTTAACGATGCTACTAAAGGAAACCCTTTATAGTGGTAATCTAACCAATCTTGTGTTCCAATATCTCTTTTTACAGGGTCAGTGTTAAATTTATCTTTTACACCTTGGATAATGTTTTCCATACCCTTTTTTCCTTCTAATATAGAAACAACGCCTTCTCTAAAGGTAGTTATTTGATTTAAAAACTCTTCGCCTTCTGGTTTAAGTTTATCGCCTTTAAAAAAGTTTTCATCTAAATAATCACCTTTATCCATAATCTCATAATCTGTAGGATCATCAACTGTTGCGGTCATTTTTCCTTTTAATTCTGATAAATAATTATCAAAATCTGCTGCCAACTTATGCAAATTTTCAGCATCAGCTTTTAAAGGTTTATATTTCTCTGGCTGTTCTTCTGCCTTTAAGTTTAAACTTGCTACAAAACTATTGTTACGCTCTTCTGCCGCTTCATTAGATTCTACAAGTCTTTCGTTCATTAATCCGAAGGCTGAAAGCACTTCTTTTGACATATTTAAAGCTAGCATTGCTATAAATATTAAATACATCAGATTAATCATTTTCTGTCGTGGTGATAAATTTCCTCCTGCCATGTCTAATTAGGTTTTTGGTTAATTAATAATTTGGGTTAACCCACTAATTAGTTTTTATTCATTGCAGATAACATACCACCATATACTCCATTTAATGAAGATAAGTTAGACGCTAAAGATTGCATTTGCTCTTTTAATTTAGAGGCATTTTCTACAGACTCCTCATTAATAGTAGCTTGTTTGTTAATGCTTTCTAATTGTACTTTATAAAGACTGTTTAAAGACTCCATTTGCGCAGCAGCTAATGTTAACTCTTCGCCATACTTTTTAGAAGCTTCAACAGAATCTACAGTTGAAGAAATATTTTTTGCAGCACCTTCAAAGTTTTTAATACTATCACCTAAACTTGCCATTAATTCGCCATCAATTTTAGCATCTTTTAATAACTCATCTAATTTTTTAGATAATAAACCTTGTGGGTTCTCTTTTTCTTTTTTATCTGATTGCCCTCCAGCTAATTCTGGGTAAACTAACGACCAATCTAAATCGTTGTCTACAGGTTCGAATGCTGAAATAGCAAAAATAATTGCTTCGGTTACAAGACCTAAGGTTAACATAACATTACCTGTTAAAGGACCTATTTCAAAGTGAATAATTTTGAATAGTGCTCCAATAATTACAATTGATGCTCCTAATCCGTAAGCCATATTCATAAATCTTTTACTTGCTTTTGACTGTGCCATAATTTTTCGGTTTTTAATTTTAAGTAGTAATACTTAAGTAGGTTAATTAATAGTTTTGATTATTGATTTGATTAAATTTATTTGTTATTAAGGTTTCTTACCTGTTACCTGTGTCCCCATGTAATCTTGTACTGTTCTAAAACCTATATAACTTCTTGCAGAATCTGCATATTCGTAATCTCTTGTACTTACTTGTAAATAGTAAGCTACATCTTTCCAAGAACCACCTCTTACAACTTTACGTTGATTGTCGTTATCATTTACACTTGGATTAATTGTTGATGTATATTCGTAAGAATTTGGGTCGTAAGATGCATTTACCCATTCTGAAACATTACCAGCCATATTATATAAGTTATAATCGTTAGGTTCATAAGATTTTGCTTCTACAGTGTATAATGCTTGATCTGCAGCGTAATCTCCACGTACTGGTTTAAAGTTTGCCATAAAACAACCTCTGTCACTTTTCGTATAAGGGCCTCCCCAAGGGTACGTTGCCGCTTGCAATCCACCTCTTGCTGCATACTCCCATTCTGCTTCAGATGGTAATCTGAATCTATTTACAAATGCTGCTTTTTTAGATTTTTGATACGAGTTTTTGTTTATAGTCCTCCATTCGCAAAATGCTTTAGCTTGTTTCCAAGTTAAACCTACAACTGGATATTCGCTGTATGCATCATGCCAAAAATAATCGTTGTGCATAGGTTCGTTATACGAATAAGCAAAATCTCTAATCCAAACTGTTGTATCTGGATACACCTCTATTTCTTCTTTAATAATAACATCTTTACGTTTTATACCTCTATTTCTCGCAGCTTCTTGAATATCCATGTGACTGAATTGAAACTTAAACTTTTTTACATCCCAAGTACGTTGTCCATTATAAGATTCTTCTAATGGCAAATACATCGTATCCATAACTTCAGTGTAATACTCATCTGGATATTCATCAGTATCGAAAATTAAATCCACGTCATGATTTATTTTTCTACCCTCATAACCAGTTGGTCCTAAACCTGTATAATTTTCAAACATATACTTTTCGTAAACAGACATATTGGCTGTATCTGCATCTTTAAATGCATACTCACCAATACCGCCATCTTCTGGAACTTTACCAACCTCATCAGCTAGCACAGCAAGTTTCATTCTAACAATAGAATCTCTTACCCAATTAACAAACTGTCTGTATTCACTGTTAGTTATTTCTGTTGCATCCATATAAAGTGCTCTAACAGTAACTGTTTTTGCTGGAGCATCGTGTATTCCGGCAAGATCATCATCAGCTTTACCCATAATAAATGCGCCACCAGGAATGAGTTCCATTCCATAAGGCTTTTCTGGATGCCATTTTTTACCTTTAACACCTACTAGCTCTCCCCTATCTTTGGAGCCACAACTAGCTAATAATGTTAATACTGCAGTTAATAAAATAAACTTCTTCATATCCATAGAAAACTCGAGGTTAATTATTTAAGCTTCATTTTGAGAGCGTAAACATATTTATATATTTTTTAAAAAACAACTTTTTTTACAAATAAATTACATTTCATCGTAAAAAAAATACATTTTACCGATGAAATCGACTATTTGATCATACTTTACATATTAGACACAATTTTTTTGAAATGCTTTATACCAGCGATCTGGTATCTTATTTTTACAGGCATCTAAATAATCTTGATGCATGCAAGGTAATAACGTATGCCTTTTTAATTTATTATTGACTTCTGACAAAAAAGGAATCTCAATCCACCATCTACCTGTTTTTATACTCTTGTAAAATATCAATTCTTGGTCGTCTACTAAAGTAATGAATTTTTGATAGTTTTTTTCATCTAAAAAATCATCATCTTTTACTCTAAAGTTTACACCTTCAATAAAATACCAAATCATTTGAGCGATTAACATCGATGTAATTTCATCATCCTTAGATGGTTTATACTCGTAAATTCCAAACGACGACACCTTATTACTTATCCCTGCATAACGCGCTATGGCGCAGATTTCTTTTCCATCTAAACCATTGGGTGAATACTTTTGATTTAAACTGAGTGCAGATGCTTTTACAGAACTTAAATCGACACTTACAATATTAGCATCGCGCAATACAGGTTCAACAATGGTTATATCTTTTGAAACTTGACCTAACCTATAAGATTCAAAATAGAGCTTATCCATTAAATCTATTTCTTCTTGCGAGTTAAAATACGTTTGATAACCTATGGTTGCGTAATTGAATAGATTATAAGGCTCATCTAAAATAATTTTACCAACAAAACTATTATTCTTTATTGGTTTTTCTGAATCTCCTAAATCAAATTTACTATCTACATTTACAATATTAACCATAGGTATTAAAGCATCATAAGCTCTATAATTGGCATAGGTTAAATCTTGCGAGCCGCCTAAAATAAGTGGTATAATATTTTTTTTTACTAATATGGTAATAGCTTCTTTTAAAGCAAAATAAGTATCTTCTACACTTTCGCCTTTATTAATATTACCTAAATCTGCAACTGTGGTATTCCAACTACCAGGAAAAAGTGCATAAAGTGATTTTCTAATTTCATTAAGCTGAAACTCTTCTCCTATATAATTAACATCGTTTCTGTTTTCTAAAACGCCCAAAATAGCAATATTAACATCTTCCAATTCTGGAATACCATTTTGAGTTGAATGAATTCGTAATTTTCGTCCTAAAGCTTGTGATGATAGCAACTCGTTATGCGCCAACACCAAATCTGAAACAGGAGAGAGAAAATTAAAGTTCATAAATTATTTCTTTTTTGCAGTTGTTTTTTTCTTGGTTGGTTTCTTTTTAGCTGCTTTTTTCTTTGGCGCTTTAGCTTCAATAAGTGCTTTAGCCTCTTCTAGTGTCATATCCGTAACATCTACTGTTTTAGCTAATTCTACTTTAATTTTTCCTTTTACAACATTGTGTCTTCCCCAACGGGCCTTTTCTACACGAATGCCTTCATCTTCCCAATTATGGATAACTTTATCTATCTCTTTTTGAATTTTTGTTTCAATCAATTCAACAATTTCTTCATCAGATAAATTATCCCAATCATATTTTTTATTCACATTAATAAACATATTGTTCCACTTTATAAATGGTCCAAAACGTCCTTTACCTTTTTGCACAGGTAAATCATTATACATATATATAGGCGCATCGGCTTTTTGTTTTTCTTTAATTAAAACAATAGCTTCATCCAATTCTACACTTAAAGGATCTACACCTTTTGGTAGCGATACAAATGAATCTCCAAATTTCACGTAAGGTCCAAAACGTCCATTATTCACTAAAATCTCCTCTCCTTCGTAAACCCCTAAGTTTTTTGGAAGCTGAAATAAATCCATAGCTTCTTCGTAGGTAATCGAGTTTAATTGTTGGTCTGGACTTAAGCTTGCAAATTGCGGTTTTTCTTCATCGTCAACAGTACCTATTTGCACCATGGGCCCAAACTTACCTAGACGCACACTAACTTGTTTTCCTGTTTCTGGGTCTTTCCCTAAAATACGCTCTCCAGATTCTCTTTCAGCATTCTCCTGAACATCAACTACTTGTGGATGAAAATCTTTATAAAA
The DNA here is from genome assembly GCF_964021735.1 of uncultured Wocania sp. Taxonomy (NCBI): domain Bacteria; kingdom Pseudomonadati; phylum Bacteroidota; class Flavobacteriia; order Flavobacteriales; family Flavobacteriaceae; genus Wocania; species uncultured Wocania sp. The sequence continues at coordinate 19,061 of NZ_CAXIBN010000030.1, forward strand.
CGATTTCATCATTTGTATCCAATCTTCTTTACCATCTGCTATATCATCAAAATCTTCTTCAACTTTTGCTGTGAAATTATAATCTAAAATGCTTTCAAAATGATTGACTAAAAAATCGGTAACAATCATTCCTATATCTGTTGGAACTAGTTTTCCTTTATCTGAGCCTACTTTTTCTGATAGCAATTTATCTTTTACTACACCACTTTGTAAAGTGAGTTGCGAATAGTTACGCTCTTCACCTTCAACAGTACCTTTTTCAACATAATTTCTATTTTGTATGGTAGAAATAGTTGGCGCGTAAGTAGACGGACGACCAATACCTAATTCTTCTAATTTTTTAACCAAAGAAGCTTCAGTATATCTTGCTGGCGGGCGTGTATAACGTTCGGTTGCCGTAATGTAATTATTAAGTAAAGTCTCGTTAGTTTTCATTGCTGGCAACATGCCTTCTTGCTCAACATCTTCATCATCAGTACCTTCTAAATATACTTTTAAAAACCCATCAAAAGTAATAACTTCTCCGTTTGCTGTAAATGTTTCTTTATGTGTTGAAGCACTAATTTTAACATTGGTACGTTCTAATTCTGCTTCGCTCATTTGCGAGGCGATTGAACGTTTCCAAATTAAATCGTACAGTCTAGCTTGATCGTAATCTATATTAACAGAATGTGTCGCAAAATTGGTTGGTCGGATGGCCTCATGCGCCTCTTGTGCACCTTTTGCTTTGCCTTTATAATTTCTTGGTTTACTATATTCGTTACCAAATGCCGCTTTAATTTCTGCTTCTGCGCCTTTTCTTGCTTCATCAGATAAATTTACACTATCGGTTCTCATATAGGTAATTAAACCAGCTTCGTAAAGACGTTGTGCCATCGTCATGGTTTTACTTACCGAAAAGTATAATTTACGTGATGCTTCTTGTTGTAATGTTGAAGTTGTAAATGGTGCTGCAGGTGATTTTTTAGCTGGTTTTTTTTGTAAATCTGCTACTTTAAAATCTGCCGAAATATTTTTTTCTAAGAATTTTTGAGCCTCAGTTTTAGTTGAAAAATTCTTAGGTAATTTTGCTTTAAATGTTTGTCCGTCTTCGTTTGAAAATTCAGCATCAATTCGATATGATGCTACAGGTGTAAAGCCTTGAATTTCTCTTTCCTTTTCAACAATTAATCGCACCGAAACCGATTGCACACGACCTGCTGACAAACCGCCTTTTACTTTTCGCCAAAGCACAGGAGACAACTCGTAACCTACAATTCTATCTAATATACGACGTGCTTGTTGTGCATCAACTAAATCATAATCTATACCTCTTGGGTTTTCAATAGCTTTTTGAATAGCACTTTTAGTAATTTCGTGAAAAACAATACGTTTAGTTTTGTCTTTATCCAACTTTAAAGCTTCGGCTAAATGCCATGCAATGGCTTCTCCCTCTCGATCCTCATCACTTGCTAACCAAACCATTTCTGCTTTTTTAGCTAATTCTTTAAGCTTTTTTACAACTGCTTTTTTGTCTTTAGAAACTTCATATTTTGGTTTGAAATCACCATCAACATTTACTCCCAATTCCTTTGAAGGTAAATCGGAAATATGCCCAAAGCTAGATTCTACTTTAAAATCTTTTCCTAAAAATTTTTCAATAGTTTTTGCCTTAGCAGGTGACTCTACAATCACTAAATTCTTCGCCATACTTGATTTTTTGAAGCTACAAATGTATATGAAAAAAAGTTTATCTGTAACTTTTTATGGATAATCTGTGAATTATTTAATAAAAAAAGCCTGCGTTTTTACTTAAAAACGCAGACTTTTTGTTTTTTCTTAAAATTTTATTCGACTATGGTTCCTATTTCTTCAATAGCACTTGTTTCGTTAAAACCTATAACTTTTTTATAAATTAAATATGCTGGATGGTACAAAAAAGTTTGTAAAAATAAGCCACCTAATCCGCAAGTTAGCATTGTTAAAACTGCTACACATATATAACTTACTACAAATAATCCAAAAGACAGCAACCATTTTTTATTTCCTAACTTAAAACTTGCTTTTACTATCTCTCCAACACTAAATTCTGGGTTAAATGCAAATATCATCCCAAAATAAAACATTGGCACCATTACATATATTAATGGAATGTAACACAATAATGCAGACGGAATAGCTATTAAAATAGTAACAAGCATTATCATAAAGGTTTTACTTAAATACTTCCCTTTTATGAAATAAAAAAAATCTGAGGTAGCAACTTGTTCGTTATAATCTAGCTTTTTCATCATTTTAAAAAACCCAGCATTTAATGCTACAGAAATAGCTCCTAAAACAAAAACGCCAACAACAACAAAAAGTATGTATATGATAGACATCCCAGCAAAAAAACCATTAAATGCTTCCGGGTCTGCATATCCGCTTTCTTGTTGTGCAATTATCATTCCTATCATTGGAACGTATAAAACAATAATTAATGGTAGCATAACTATAATTGTAAATAATTGAAGTAAAAAACCTTGTAACCAAGTCTTTTTAAATAGCTCGATAGATTCGCTAAAGATGGTTCCGAAATCTAATTCTTTGGCGCGTTCAATTTTTTCTAATAAATTAGTAATGGTATTCATATTTTCAGTTTTGGTTAGTATATGTTTTCAAAGTAAATACTTTATAACATATTTAACAAGAAATTATCTTGTATAAATAAAAAACCCTACATAAAAGCAGGATTTTTTATTCTATTTTTTCTCATATTAATTCAAAGAAAATGAACTTATTAATTTCAATTCGTTATCACCATATTCGTATTGATATAATGTTTTTCCGCCTATCATTATCAAATTATTTTCTAACGGAATAACATCGGTTGCTTGAATGTTTTTATAGGCTTTTTTAATACTAATATTTAATGGGTTTGTTTTATCAAATAGTTTTAATCCTGCGATACCATCGCAAACAAAAAGCATATTGTCTTTTATACCCAAACCGTAGGGGTTTTCTAGCACATATCTTGCTGCTAGAGTTGGGTTTGTTTTATCACTAATATCTATAACCTCTAAAACACTCTCGTCTTGTCCGCATAAATTCCCGCCACGTAACGTTAAATAAGCATAATCACCGTCTACAACTACTGGGTCGCAACCTTCCCAATGTGTGAAATCTGAAACATACTCTGGCGCTGCTGGATTAGACAAACTGTAAATATACATGCCATTTGTACTTCCTAAATACAAATAACCATCGGCTTGAAACATAGTTTCTATATTCCATCCAGCATTTTGCTTAGTAACTAAATTTGGAGATGACAGGTTTTCAATATTAAAAATTGTCATTTCATAACTACCAACTGTGTACAAATAATTGTTAACAATTTGAAAACGCGCTAAAGAGCCGCCTTGTCCCGTTACAGATTCGCTGGCACCAGAATTTAATGCAGTATCGTTAAAAACGATATCAATACTTGATTCATCAACAACTTTACGACGTTCTAATTTGGTTGTCCAACCCACAATAATATGGTTTTCATAATCAAAATTACTATAATCTACCGCTTGAGCTTCGACAGGAATTTGATAATTATAAATGGTAAAAACATCCTCTAATCGCTCTACTAAATGTACTTCATTAATATCAGAAATATCAAAAACCAACAAATCTGTAGCACTATCCGCATATAAAAAATTGTCCCTTACTGAAATATCTTCATTTCCAGGAATTACAATATACTTAATTGGTTTTGGTAATTTAGGGTTTGTGTTATCAATAATATGAATACCTTTGTTTACATCGCTTACAAAAATATAATTACTATAAGTATAAATTTTACCGGCTTCCTCAATATTTTTTGGCACAACTACCTCAACAGAATTTCTAAAAACAGATTTACTCATTAATTCTGGAGTTGCTACAGTTACAAACTCGTAATCTGTATCGTCTTTATCGCAAGATACTATGCTAACAAAGATTAAGGTTAGAAAAATAAATTTTAATTTCATGGCGATTCTTTTTTTAAATTTTAATATTTATAATTCAATGAAGATTCTAAGCCTTCAAGGTTTAGTATAATTTCTTTACTTCCATTAATTTGTAATGGTGTTAAATCAAAAGAAACTGTTTTCTTAAAAACAGCTAAACATGCTTCATTATTAATTAATTGAAGTTTTAAGTAACGCTGTTCTGGAGACGACTCTGCTATAGCACTAGAATCAAATAAATAAAACTCCCAACTATTGCCATTGCAACCAGAAGCACTTATTTCAATATGTAAGCAATCATCTATTATTTCGGTCTTAACGAATGTAAAATTTGCAGTTTCTAAATTGTCGTATTTAGATTTATTTATGATGGTTTCAAAATCACATTCACTAATAAAAAAATCATCATTTTCATCTTCGCATTGTGTATTCATAAAACACAT
>NZ_CAXIBN010000031.1:0-23410 GCF_964021735.1 uncultured Wocania sp.
CTTATTTAAATTACTTAAGATAAAACTTATTTTAAGCATTAGATTCTCTTTTTTAAGAACATCACAGTTTATTAAGAAACTTTAACACAAGCGTTGAGGAACTCTTTTTTAATTAAAAAGAGTATCTTTATAGCATATTCTATTCCCCTGTAATGAATAAATTATTTAGTCTCATATTACTCATACTTTGTTTTAATATTGTTTCTTCTCAAAGCAAACTCACACACGATGTTTATTTTGATACAGATAAATTTGATGTTATTCCTACCGAAGAAAATAGATTATTACTCTTCATCTCTACGTTAACAGACGTTGATATTGAGTCTATTTCTATTTATGGTTTTTGTGATGATATAGGTGCGGCCGATTATAATTTAAAACTATCTCAACAACGTGCTAATGCTATAAAAACCATTTTTTCAAACAACGAAATAAGCGAATCTTTAATTACAAATGTTGATGGAAAAGGTGAAGTTCTACTAAAAATAGTTAATGAAAAAAACATATTAAAAATTAGAGGTTTAAATCGAAAAGTAGAAATTATAGTAAAGCCTAAACCAGAGATTATTGAAGAAGAAAAACCAATTGTTGAAGCTGCTAAAAAGAAAGATGTTCCTAATCAAATAAAAGGCAAGCTTAAAGTTGGTGATAAAATTATTTTTGAAAATATTTTGTTTAAAACTGGATATGCCACGGTAACACCAGATTCTAAAAAAACGCTTCAGGAAATTGCAAAATCATTAGTAGAGCGCAACGATATTTATTTTACCATTCAAGGGCACGTTTGCTGTACTCAATTTTCTCGAGATGCTGTTGATAGAAAAACTAAAAAACGTAATCTATCAGAAGCTAGAGCAAAATATGTATATAACTATTTTGTAAAGAAAGGTGTTAACAAAAAACGGATGCGCTATATGGGTATGCGTAGAAAATTTCCACTTGGTGGCGACCCAAAATTAGATAGACGTGTAGAAATTTTAATTACTTATGTAGGTAATGAGAACTAAGGGTTTATGGTTAATAAAATCAACTTTTTTACTTTATTTTTATTTTTAATAAGTAATTATTGTGTTGCTCAAAACACCTTTGTTCCTGATGATAATTTTGAACAAGCTCTAATTGATTTAGGTTACGATTCTGGATCTTTAGATGATTTTGTTCCTACAGCCAATATTAATACAAGAACTAATTTAGACATAGCTTCAAAGAATATTTCGGATTTAACCGGTATTCAAGATTTTACAGCTTTATCGATTCTTAATTGCTCAGAAAATAATTTAATCAGTTTACCCATTACTTCAAATTCTAATCTCACAGAACTATATTGCAACAACAATGTGCTAACAAGCTTAAATGTTTCTGCACTTAGCAATCTAAAAATTCTTTGGTGCGATTTTAACCAGTTAACTAGTATTAACGTAGTTAACAATACCAATTTAATATCATTAACCTGTGGGGACAACCAAATAACAAGTTTAGATACCTCTCGAAACTTAAGTTTAAATGTTTTGGTTTGCGAAAACAATCAAATATCGAACATTGATGTTACTCAAAACAAAACCTTAAACACATTTATTATTAGAAATAATCTGCTAACTAATTTAAATGTTACCCAAAACCCAAACTTAGCTTTTTTTGATTGTGGTTTAAATCAAATAAGTAATTTAAACGTGAGCTTAAATACCAATTTAAGGGTGTTTTTATGTTTTAACAACTTACTTACCAGTTTAGATGTTACCCAAAACATACTGCTTAGCGATTTAAGTTGTGAGTTTAACAGCATTACACAACTAGACATGTCTCAAAACACCTCATTAGTGAATTTAGATTGTAGTAATAATAACCTCTGTTGGTTAAATATTAAAAATGGTACTAATGAAAACGCAACTATTATGGATTTTGAATTTAACCCCAATTTAAGTTGTGTGGTTATTGATGATCCGTCTTTAAGTTATCCAAATTGGAAACCGTATCCTTTTTCAAATTTTGTTAGTGATTTTTCAGACTGTACTAATTTTGTACCTGTTGATGTTTTAGCTGATTTTATAGGAAAAAGCTATACGTTACCAGCACTTAATAATGGTAACTATTTTACGCAATCTGGTGGAAATGGCACTCGATTAGAAGCTGGAGATGTTATTACTAGTTCCCAAACTATTTTTATTTATAACGAAACGATTTGCGATAGTAACGAAACCAATTTTACGGTAACTATTACTAACGAAGATTATTTTATTCCTAAATATTTTACCCCGAATAATGATGGAAAGCATGACTATTGGAATGTTATTGACAATAACAACAGCGTGAATAATATTGTTATTTATAACCGATACGGAAAATTACTAAAATTTTTACTCCCCACATCGAAAGGTTGGGACGGTACTTTAAATGGAAAGCTTTTACCTGTTGATAGTTATTGGTATAAAATAGTTTTAAATAATAAAGCCATTATAACAGGTTATTTTACTTTAAAACGCTAACTACTCTCGTACCATAGCTATATGCGGAATATCATCTTCAAGGTATTCTTCACCTATAACTTTAAAAGCCAAATTATTATAAAATTGTTTTAAATAAACTTGAGCTGAAATTTTAATTTTTGTTACATTAAAATGATTTTTTATAGCTTCAATTGAAGCTATCATAATATCATAACCATATTTATATTGACGTTCATTTTTTTTAACAACTACTCTACCAATACTAGCTTCTTCAAAATAATCACCTGGTTTAAAAATGCGTGTATAAGCTATTATTTTATCATTTTTAAAACCTAAAACATGACGTGATTTTTGGTCTTTACCATCAAGGTCTTGGTAAACACAATCTTGTTCAACTACAAAAACTTCACTACGTAATTGTAGTAAATCGTATAATTCTTGTGTAGTTAATTCTTGAAATGTTTTAACTTTTATTTCTAGCATAATACTTTTTTAACCACTAATACACGAATAATTATATAAAAAATTAATGAATTTATGGTAATATTTTAATTTTAAAGAAAACCTTATTATAACGATGAGATATTGAAACAAGTTGAGTGTGACAAAAAAGCGTCAATCTTGAACAATCACATCTTTAACATCATCTTTACCAAATTCTGGTTGAATATTGACATGGTTAATATCGTATTTATGTAATACTAAATCTTCAATTTTATGTAAAATAGTATCAAATTGAGATAAGGTTATATCTTCATTAAAATCAATGTGAGCTTCTAAATGAATTTCCTCTTCATTTAATTGCCAAATATGTACATGGTGTACATTTTTAATGCTTTCAAATGTATTAATTTCATCTACAATTTTATTTATAGGAGTAGAATCTGGTGTAAACAACATAAGTACTTTGGTTGAATCTTTTAACAAATCAAAACCCATCCAAATTAAATACAAAGCAATTGCAAAAGTAAGAACACTATCTACCCAATATAACTGATAATATTTCATTAACAAACCACCTATTAAAACTGCAACACTAGCCATCATATCGGTTAATAAATGCAGGTATGCACTTTTCATATTCATGTTAGCTTGGGCATCTTTTTTTAATAAAAGCACACTTAAACCATTTCCTAAAATGGCTACTAAAGACAACCAAATAACTAAATTGAATTCTATTTCTTGTGGATTTTGAAAACGCTCAACAGCTTCAATAATTAATAAAATAGCAACAATAATTAAAGTTACAGCATTTATAAAAGCTGCTAATATTTCGGCTCGTTTATACCCAAAAGTTTTTTGAAATGATGCTTTACGTTTTGAAAGTTTATCGGCTACATAACTTATAATTAATGAAATGACATCACTAAAATTATGCAACGCATCACTTAAAAGTGCTAAACTACCAGATATTAAACCACCTATTACTTGAGCTACTGTAATACCAATATTTAATAGGATAGATATAAAAAGATTTCTTCCTTTTAAATCTGGATGATCATGAGTATGAGAATGATTATGTCCCATTTAACAAGACAATGGAATTTTATCAATTCTATTTTGGTGTCGTCCGCCTTCAAATTCAGTATTTAAAAATGTATCAACCATTTCTATAGCTTGATGAATAGCTGTAAAACGCGCAGGAATACATAAAATATTAGCATTATTGTGCTGCCTAATTAAACTAACAATTTCTTTATTCCAACATAAACCAGCTCTAATTTCTTGATATTTATTAGCAGTCATAGCTACACCATTAGCACTACCGCAAATTAGTATTCCAAAATTAGCTTTTTTAGCAACAACATCTTTAGCAACCGGATGTACAAAATCTGGGTAATCTACGCTATCACTAGTATCGGTTCCATAATTGTTTACTATATACCCTTTAGTTTCTAAATGCTTTTTAATAGCAAATTTATAATTTGTTCCTGCGTGATCGTTACCAATAGAAATTGTCATTTTTATATTTTTTTTTATTAAACAAAGGTAATAAATTAAGCGTTAGATTTCTGCCTTAGCGAGAATGACAACTTCAATAGAAACCTTTAATAAAAATTAAAAAAATATTAATTTTAATTAAAAGTCGTTTTGTTGTAATTAAAAAATAATATATATTTGCGCTCGCTAACGCAGAAAAAACATTCCTTCTTAGCTCAGTTGGTTAGAGCATCTGACTGTTAATCAGAGGGTCCTTGGTTCGAGCCCAAGAGAAGGAGCAAAAAAAGTCTAACATTTATGTTAGACTTTTTTGTTTTTCATGCTTTTATTTAAAATTTAATTATTTAGATAAATGTGTTTTTACCGCTTCAACTACTTTTTTAGAATTTCCTATAAAAATAGCATCATCAATAATAATTACAGGTCTGCTTAAAAAGGTGTAATGGTCTAAAATATAGTGCTTGTAATCGCGCTCTTCAAGCTGTTGGTTTTTTAAATCCATTTCCTTATAAAGTTTAGCACGCTTGCTAAAAAGCGCTTCGTAGCTTCCTGCTAGAACTTTCATTTGTTCTAATTGTTTAACTGTGATGTCTTCAGTTTTAATATCCTGTAAAACAAATTCAGAAGACAAGTTCAAATCTTTTAAAATTCTAATGCAAGTGCTACAGGTTTTTAAATAGTATACTTTTTTCATAATTATTTGTTTTTTCATTTTCTTGAAAAAGGAAATCTAAAGAATTTCAATAACAAATAAAGGCAATTATAGTATAAATACTATATTTATCGAAAAAATAAATAATATGGATTTTACATTTCAGGTTATAAATAATATACGAACTATTTTTAGTAAAATAATCGATGAGAATACTTTAGAAGATTTAAACAAAGTACCAAAAGGATTTAATAATAATATTATATGGAATATTGCCCATGTTGTAGTTTCAGAGCAATTATTGGCCTATAAGTTGTCGGGTTTACAATCGGTACTTTCAGATGAGATGATTAATAAATATAGAAAAGATACAAAGCCAGAAAACGATGTAACTCAAGATGAAGTAAACGACATAAAACGTTTGTTATTTTCTACATTAGAAAACACAAAAGCGGATTACAACAACAACGTTTTTAAGACGTATAATACATATACGGTATCTACAACTGGAAATACATTAACTAATATTGACGAAGCTTTGCAGTTTATACTTACCCACGAAGGCATTCACTACGGGTACGTTTTGGCACTATTAAAAGCTATTAAAAACTAAGTAAGGATTAGCTTCTTCAATAGGAATACTAAATTCTATAATACCAGTGGAGTAAGGCGCAATTTCGTAGGTATTGTAAAGTAAAATAATACCATCATCACTAAACCCAATATTTTCAGGAAGTTGAAAAGTTTCGCTGTCAAAAAGAATATCTTTGTCTTTTATTGAAATGTCAAAATATTTTTTTACAATGGTTTTAAACCCTTCAATATCTGTAAATAATTGATTATTATCGATTATTTTTCCTGTTGACGGATCAAAATTTAAAAATGAAATATTTAAATTACCATGAGCACCACCAGTATTAGTGTAAGATGTTAAAGAAACACTTATAATGTCCTGTGTTTTAAAAACGACTTCACCATCAATTTGCGCTTCCCATTCTTGAGTACTTTCAGGAAAATCGTTTATAAAATTGTTGTACTCGTTATTAAAATTTTTAATACTTTCTTCTACAGATTTTGAAGTTGAATTATTAGGCTCTCCAATTTGTAATGCGCCAATTACATAGTCTTTAATAGACAAATTAATTGATTTAGTTATATCATTATTTTTGTGTGCTAATGGAATATTTACATTAACAATACTGTTATTTTCTGAAGTGAGGTTTGTTTCTGTAAAAACAATTGACATATCTTTTTTACAGCCTAAAAGCAAACAAAAAAAGAAGATAATTAAAAGATATTTATTTTTAAACATAAGTATAATATAAACTAGTGTTAAAGGTAATTATTGCATTTGAATTGAAAAAGAATTCCTCGATAGATTATCGAGGTATCAATTAAAATTGTCATTCTCGCGAAAGCTAGAATCTAAGTAAAAAGTCAGATATAGAATTAATAATATTTTTTACTTCAACGAATTAAAAGTTACATTTGTAACAAATAGAATAAACAATGAAATTTAATACAAAAGTAATACACGGCGGGCAAGAGCACGATCTAGCTTACGGAGCTGTAATGCCTCCAATATACCAAACAACAACCTATGCACAAACCACTCCTGGAGGCCATAAAGGTTATGAATATTCAAGATCACATAACCCAACTAGAAATGCTTTAGAAAATGCTTTTGCAAGTATTGAAAACGGAAACTACGGACTTGCTTTTGGGTCTGGCCTTGCAGCAATTGATGCAGTTATTAAACTTTTAAAGCCTGGAGATGAAGTGGTTTCTACTAACGATTTGTACGGTGGTTCGTTTAGGTTGTTTACTAAAATATTTCAAGATTTTGGCATCAAATTTCATTTTATAGGCATGGAAAATGCTTCGAATATTGAGTCTTATATCAATGCCAATACAAAACTTATCTGGGTTGAAACACCAACCAATCCAATGATGACTATTATAGACATAAAAGCGATATCTGCAATAGCTAAAAAGCATGATGTTTTGTTAGCTGTAGATAACACGTTTGCGACACCTTATTTACAACAACCATTAGATTTGGGAGCAGATATTGTTATGCATTCGGCAACCAAATACCTTGGCGGGCATAGCGACGTTGTTATGGGTGCACTTGCTGTTAAAAATAAAGAATTAGCAGATAGGTTATATTTTATACAAAACGCAAGCGGTGCTATTTGTGGACCTCAAGACAGTTTTTTAGTGTTAAGAGGTATAAAAACATTACACGTAAGAATGCAACGTCATTGCGAAAACGGTAAAGCAGTTGCTGAATATTTAGTAAATCATCCTAAAGTTGAAAACGTGTATTGGCCAGGGTTTGAAAATCATCCAAATCATCATATAGCAAAATCTCAAATGAAAGATTTTGGAGGTATGATTTCATTTACCTCAAAAGGAAACAATTTTGAAGAGGCTATTAAAATAGTTGAAAATTTAAAGGTTTTTACTTTGGCTGAATCTTTAGGCGGTGTAGAATCACTTTCTGGTCACCCAGCAAGTATGACGCATGCAAGTATACCAAAAGAAGAAAGAGAAAAAACAGGTGTTGTAGATTCTTTAATCAGATTAAGTGTTGGTATTGAAGATATTGATGATTTAATTGCCGATTTAAAACAAGCTTTGGGTTAAAAATAAAAACGAATATAAAAAACCCATAATTGAAATTTCAATTATGGGTTTTTTATATATTAATAAATGTTGTTTTAATCTAAATAATAAATGTAACCAACATTAACCCATAAAAGCCAATCGTTATGCTTATTATACTCTAACTTATGGTTTAAACCATCAACCCAATCACTAAAATAATATTGAAATCTAAAATCTAGCATCAAATCAGATAATTTATCAAGCTTATAACGGACACCTCCACTTGCAACCATAGACCAAGTACTGCCTCCGTTTACATTAATAGGATATGGTTCTACAGTTGGATCAAAATTATCAAACCAATGTGAATAAATATTGGCAGGATCAAAAACACCTCTATAATTGGGGTTGGTAGTATCACCATAAGTTGTACTCGCTTTTGGGTTAAAAGACGTGTAATGAACACCTAAGCTTGCAAAAGGGGCTACTCTGTAACTAAAAGATTGAAAGTCACGAATACTTCTAGGGAAAAACTCAAGTTGAGTTCCTATATCTAAATTTTGTGCAACACCGGAGTGCGCTCTTAATTTATCAGCATTTGGGGTAGTACGGTTAGGGTCTACCCATTTTCCATGATGATTTAAATTGGTTTTATTCCAAGAAATTTCGTTTCTTAATTTAAAATGATCATTCCAATACGTATCGGTTGTATAACAATTACAATCTGCTCTATATGAAAAATTGATGTAATGCACTATTCCTATACCAAACCCTGAATTACCAAAGTTAGTTTTTTCGTCATCTCGACTACCAAAATCCGATCTAAATTCTACAGGACCAGCAATAACGCCTATTTCGTGCGAAAAACCTAATTGAGAGTATGCGGTTTGATAAATAACAAACAAGCAAAAAGCTGAAGCTAAATGTTTCAAGTTAAGCATAATAAGGTTGTGTTTTTTGAGGCATTATTACAACAAATATATAAAAACTCGATTAACAAACAAATATTTGTACGTTTTGAGGAAAAGCCTAAAAAGTATTAGTTACGAATTTCAAAAAAAAATGATGTAATTTTTAAAGATAACGTATATTTGTGCCTTTAAATTATATTGTTCATAATTAAGTAATACAATTCGTATATATGAAAAATAATATTGATGCATTTTTAGATGAGGTAAAAAGACGTAATGGACACGAACCAGAGTTTTTACAAGCTGTTGAGGAAGTAGCAGAAACAGTAATTCCTTATATTGTTAAACACGACATTTATTATGGAAAAAACATTCTTTTAAGAATGGTAGAGCCAGAACGATTAATTTCTTTTAGGGTTTCTTGGGTAGATGACCAAGGAGAAATTCAAGTAAACAGAGGTTATAGAGTTCAAATGAATTCTGCAATTGGACCTTATAAAGGCGGTTTGCGTTTTCACCCTACAGTAAATGCTAGTATTTTAAAGTTTTTAGCTTTTGAGCAAGTGTTTAAAAACTCTTTAACAACTTTACCAATGGGTGGAGGAAAAGGAGGTTCGGATTTTGATCCTAAAGGCAAATCAGATAATGAAATTATGCGATTTTGCCATGCTTTTATGAGCGAGTTATTTAGACACATTGGACCTAATACAGATGTTCCAGCAGGAGATATAGGTGTGGGAAGTAGAGAGATTGGCTTCATGTTTGGGATGTACAAAAAATTGAAAAATGAATTTACAGGAGTTTTAACTGGTAAAGGTCAATCTTGGGGAGGCTCATTAATTAGACCAGAAGCTACTGGATACGGAAATGTGTATTTTGCTCAAAATATGTTAAATACAAAAGGAGATTCTTTCGAGGGTAAAAAAGTAGTCATTTCTGGATCGGGTAATGTTGCCCAATACGCTGCTGAAAAAGCAATTGAATTAGGTGCAACTATATTAACAATGTCTGATTCTACTGGATATATTTTAGATGAAGATGGAATTGATGCTGAGAAATTAGCATTTATTATGGAATTGAAAAATGTAAAAAGAGGAAGAATTAACGAATATGTTGAAAAATATTCTCATGCAAAATTTTTCAAAGGAGAAACGCCTTGGTCGGTAAAATGTGATATCGCATTGCCATGTGCAACTCAAAATGAGTTGAATGGAGATGATGCTAAGAAATTAATAGCAAACGGGTGTATTTGTGTTTCTGAAGGTGCTAATATGCCATCAACACCAGAGGCAATTCATAAATTTCAAAATGCAAAAATCTTATTCGCACCAGGAAAAGCTTCTAATGCAGGTGGTGTTGCAACATCTGGTTTAGAAATGAGTCAAAACTCGCTTCGCTTAAGTTGGTCTCGCGAAGAAGTTGATATGCGATTAAAAGATATCATGGAAGATATTCATGATTCTTGTGTTGAATATGGTAAAAATGATGACGGGTCTATAGACTATATTAAAGGAGCAAACATTGCAGGATTTGTTAAAGTAGCTGATGCTATGTTGGCACAAGGCATTGTTTAGAATAAGCCTTATAGGTATTGAAAAGCTTCCTAAAATTTTAGGAAGCTTTTTTAGTTTAAATTATATCATTTTAAAGCAAAATTCGTTAGTTATAAATATCTTTAGCCTTTAAAAAGTATTTTTATGATTAAAAGACTTGTTGTATTATTAATGTGTTGCATACCTCTTTTACAATTTGCTCAAGATTTTTCGGCACTTTGGGAAGGGCATTTTTCATATAATAATATAAAGGATGTTGTAAAAGGTAATAACAAAATTTATGCAGCATCAGAAAATGCTATTTTCAGTTTAGATTTACAAACTAACGAGTTAAACAAACTAACTACTGTAAACGGATTATCTGGTGAAACCATATCAACAATATATTATAGTGATGCTTATAAGTTGTTACTTATTGGTTACGAAAATGGGTTAATAGAAATTGCTTTTGATAATGATGACGACATTCTCTCCATAGTCGATATTATTGAAAAATCTACTATCCCAGGAACAGATAAAAGGATAAATCATTTTAATGCTTTTGATAATGTAGTTTACATTGCAACCAATTACGGAATTTCAGTATTTAATTTAGAACGATTGGAATTTGGAGATACTTATTTTGTAGGAAATTTAGGTAGTCAAATACGAGTTAATCAAACTACTATTTTAGGAGATTATATTTACGCAGCATGTTTAGATGGCAGCGGATTGAAAAAAGCTCAAGTATCTAGCCCAAATTTAATCGATTATCAAAATTGGGAAACCGTATCTAATGGTGATTTTTTAGCAGTTCAATCTGTAGAAAACCAATTGTATACTATTAGAACTAACAGAAGAGTTTATCAAGTTGTAAACGATGTTTTAACCGAAGTATTTCAATTTGCCGATGTGCCAGTTGATGTTAGAGCAACAGATAACAAATTATTGGTAACTACAAACAACAACACTTTTGTTTACGATAGTAGCTTTAATTTAATAACTCAAGCGAATGTTGATGGTGTTTTTGATACTACATTTACTTCAGTAACTGTTGATGCTGATTCAATTTTTATTGGAACTAAAGATTTTGGTATTTTAAAAACATCGATATCAAATCCAATAGAATATGAAGAAATTCATCCCGAAGGGCCATTGTTAAATATACCATTTTCAATTCAAGCAGGACAAAATGATTTATGGGTTACTTTTGGAGAGTACAGTTTTTTTTATAATCCTTACCCTTTAAATAACAGAGGTATTAGTCATTTGAAAGATGATGGCTGGATAAACACACCTTATGAAGAGGTTTTGGGTGCTAAATGTTTAAATGCAATTTCAATAAACCCAAATAATAACAACCAAGTATTTATAAGTTCTTTTTTTAGTGGATTATTAGAAATAAATGATGAAATTCCGAGTGTGTTACATAATGAAACCAATAGTGGTTTAGAGTCTTTAGTGTTACCTTCAAACCCAAATTATGTTGATATAAGAGTTGGTCCATTTGCTTTTGATAGAAATGGTGTTTTATGGACACTTACAAGTCAAGTTGAAAAACCTTTAAAATCATTTAACCCAAGTAATAACCAATGGCAATCCTATGATTTTACACAATTTAGAACCGAATTAGGATTTGGTAATATTGTTATTGGGAATGATGACACTAAATGGATTGCAGGTTATTGGAATGGTGTTATAGGTTTTAGAGAAAATAACGGAACTCCTTTATTAAAAAGTATTAACAGCGAAGAAGATAATATGCCCTCACATATTACAACAGCTATTGCTATTGATAAAAGAAATCAATTATGGGTGGGCACAGATAGAGGTTTAAGAGTTATTTATAACACCTCTAATTTTTTTACTGAAGCAAATATTCGAGCCGAAGAAATAATTATAGAAGAAGGCGGCATAGCTAAAGAGTTACTGTTTGAACAATTAATTAAAGATATTGAAGTAGATGGTTCAAACAATAAATGGATTGGAACTGCAGATTCTGGACTATTTTATTTTTCTGCAGACGGACAAAAAACCATATTCCACTTTACAAAAGATAATTCGCCATTGCCATCTAATACCATAAACGATATTTCTTTAGATGATGCTAATGGCATTGTTTACATTGCAACAAACAAAGGCTTAGTATCTTTTCGTTCGGGCGGTTCAAGTCCTTTAGGCGATTTAGAAAACGCATATGCCTATCCAAACCCTGTAAGACCGACCTTTAATATTGTTGACGAGAAAGTAAAAATTAAAGACATTTCTGAAAACGTAAATATTAAAATAACAGACATTGAAGGTAATTTAGTAGCCGAAGCACAGTCGAGAAACAATCTCAGATACAGGGGTTATAACCTTGAAATTGATGGCGGAACCGCCTATTGGAATGGAAAAAACCTTGCTAACAATGTGGTGGCTTCAGGCGTGTATCTTGTGATGTTATCAGATTTAGATACCTTTGAAACCAAGGTACTAAAATTAATGGTTGTTAGATAATGTTACTTACCACAAATGCTATTGTTTTATCTAAACTTAAGTATCGCGATAACGATTTAATTGTAAAATGTTATACCGAGCAATTAGGTGTTGTTAGTTTTTTGCTAAGAGGTGTTTTAAAAAGCAAAAAAGGAAACTCAAAAATCGCATATTTTCAACTATTATCCCAATTACAATTAGAAATTATATACAAACAGAACCGCTCTTTACAAGTTATTAAAGAGATTAAGTTAAATTATCTATATGCGAGTTTACATTCAAATATTTTAAAAAGCTCAATTGTTATGTTTTTGGCAGAAGTTTTAGCCAATACTTTAAAAGAAGAAGAACAAAACACCAACCTATTTAGTTATATAGAAACCACATTATTATGGTTAGATGTACATTCAGAATACTCAAATTTTCATTTACTTTTTCTACTAAATCTAACCAAATATTTAGGTTTTTATCCAGAAGAAATTAATACAGCATACAATTACTTTAATTTATTAGATGGCAAATTTGAAACAAAGCAACAAGGTAAATACACTGTTTGTGGAGAAAATTTAACATTGCTAAAAACCCTATTGGGCATAACATTTGATGCCTTATCTTCAGTGAAAATTAATGCAAGACAAAGACAATCATTTTTAAGTATGATTTTGCTTTATTTTGAATTACATTTGGGCAGTTTTAAAACACCAAAATCACTCCAAATATTTAATCAAGTTTTTAGTTAAAGTATGAAACTTTGTTTTACCATTTTTTTATTGTTTTTTGCATCCAATGTGTTAGTTGCACAACAAATAAAAGTTTTAAATAAACTTACCCAAGAACCTATTTTTGGTGTTGCGATTTATAATGCAAATAAAACTAAAAGTGTTATAACCAATTTAAATGGTGAAGCAGATTTAGATAAGTTTTCAGATACAGAAACTATTTATTTTCAACACTTATCACATCTTTTAAAAACACTAAAAAAAACTCAAATTAATATATTTAATATAGTTTATTTAGATGCGAATACTCAGGGGTTAGAAGAAATAGTTATTTCGGCTTCAAAGTTTGAACAAAGTAAAAAAGATATTCCTCAAAAAATCATTAGTCTAAATTCAGAAAGTATTCAATTTATAAATCCGCAGACTAGTGCAGATTTATTGGAAACTACTGGACAAGTTTATGTTCAAAAAAGTCAATTAGGAGGTGGGAGTCCAATGATTCGAGGGTTTTCTACAAACAGGCTATTAATTTCAGTAGATGGTGTAAGAATGAACAATGCCATTTTTAGAGGCGGAAATTTGCACAATGTTATAGCTGTCGATCCATTTGCAATTCAGAATACTGAGGTAACTTTGGGTTCGGGTTCAGTTATTTATGGTAGTGATGCTATTGGAGGTGTTATGAGCTTTTATACCTTAAAGCCAAAGTTATCAAAAACCGATACGCTTTTATTTCAATCTAACGCTATTGTTAGATACGCCACAGCTAATGAAGAAAAAACGGGACATTTCGATTTTAATTTAGGCTACAAAAAGTGGGCGTTTTTAACGAATGTGAGTTATACCGATTTTAATGATTTAAGAATGGGAAGTTATGGTCCTGATGATTATTTAAGACCAGAATTTGCATTAACAACAAATAACGGCGATGTAATTATTGAAAACAACAATTCTTTAAAGCAAAAGTATTCAGGGTATAACCAAATAAACTTGATGCAAAAAGCACATTATCAACCTTATGAAAATTTAAGTTTCAATTTAGGCTTACATTATACTACAACTTCAGATATACCAAGGTATGACCGATTGATACGTTATAAAAATGATGCCTTACGTTCTGCCGAATGGAATTACGGACCACAGCAATGGTTTATGTCTAACTTCCAAATTACCAAGTTAAGTAGTCGATCTAATTTATACAATAAAGTTAAAGCAACATTAGCATATCAAAATTTTCAAGAGAGTAGAAAAGACAGAGGTTTTCAATCGGACATAAGAAGTATAAGAGAAGAAGCTGTTGATGCCTATTCTTTTAATTTAGATTTTGAAAAAACTTTGACTCCAAAAACTCAATTTTTTTATGGATTTGAGTATGTTTACAACAAGGTGATGTCGCATGGTAAAGAAGAAAATATTATAAACAATACAACGTTTCCAACAGTATCAAGGTATCCAAATGGAGCGAGTTGGCAATCGGCAGCTCTATATTCGAGTATTAAATATAAACCAAATTCAAAATTCGTTTTTCAATCGGGTTTACGTTTTAACCATATTGTATCTAAAGCTGATTTTAAAGCTAATAATGCATATTTGAATTTGCCTTTTGAATCTTCAGAAAATAAAGCAGGAGCATTTACAGGAACAGCAGGAATTAGTTGGTCGCCTAATAAGATTTTACAATGGAAATTAAATGCATCATCAGCTTTTAGAGCACCAAATATTGATGATATTGGTAAAGTATTTGATTCTGAACCAGGATCGGTAGTTGTGCCAAACGAAAATTTAAAACCAGAATATGCTTATGGTGGCGAGTTAGCTTTGAAATTAAGTTTTAGTGATGCTTTTATATTAGATATGAGTTCGTATTACACCTATTTGAATAATGCTTTGGTACGACGTGATTACAACTTAAATGGTGAAACGCAGATTATGTACGACGGCGAATTAAGTAATGTGCAAGCGATACAAAATGCTTCAAAGGCATGGATTTATGGTTTTGAAGTGGGTTTGAATATGCGTATTATTAAAAGCCTCAAACTAACATCTCAGTATAGTGTTATTGGCGGTACCGAAGAGGAAGGAAATATTGAAGTTCCAATTCGACATGTAGCACCTAGTTTTGGAAACACCCATTTAGTTTGGAATTATAAAAATTTAAAAGTTGATGTATTTGCTAATTATAATAACGAATTAGCGTTTAATCAGTTAGCACCTTCTGAAATAGGAAAAGATTATATTTATGCAAAAGATGAAAACGGAAATCCTTATTCGCCTTCATGGAGTACATTAAATATAAGAACTCAATATCAAATAAATAACTCAACAACATTTACTGCTAGTTTAGAAAATATTACAGACCAGCGTTATAAAACCTATTCTTCGGGTATTGCAGCTGCAGGCAGAAACTTTATTTTGGCTTTAAAATATAGTTTATAACGTCATTACGAGGACGAAGGACGTGGTAATCTTTCTAATTGAGATCTGCAAACTAAAACAAATACGTCATTGCGAGGAGGCACGACGTGGCATTTTTTTTGATAGAAGTTCAAAACTTAAATAAACAAATTGCTAATCATACAAAAAGGTATAATTCACAATAACAACAATTATTTTTTAATCGCTTTTTTAGTAATAATCGCGCCATTTGATAGCGTCACTTTAGCAATATAAACCGTGCTTTTTAAGTTTGAAAGCTGATAAGTTTCAGAACTATTATTACCTTTTAAATTGTAAAGTTGTCTCCCTAAAAGGTCGTAAATCGTTATCGTTTTAATGTTTAAATTATTTGAGGTTTTAAAACTTACAAAGTCGTCATTTAATTCAATGATTTTAAGACTATCGTCATTTAAACTGATACCGTCAACAGACAATGCTTTAGCACTAAAAGCAATTTGAAAACGCGAGTTAAACTCACCAACTTCGGATGTAAATGTATAATCAGAATCAGACAGATTATGTATTTTATTAAGTAAATTATCTTTTAAATATAAGGTATTGTTATTTAAGTAATCGCCTTGTAATTGAGCAATTGATAAAGTATATAACGTTGCAACGTCAATTGAGGTTTTAAAACCTAAATCAATAATTTCGTTTTCATTTAAATCGCTTGGAGCTTTTCCTTGAATGGCGAATTTTTTATCTAAATTTTCTATTGATGTATATAGTACAGCGGCCACATTTGATAAAAGTTTTGGTGCATCATAAGACATGCCATCGTTTCCTTTTGTTGCACCATCTACATAGCCTACTAATATTTGATTAAAAACACCATTATCAGAGGTTAAGTTTACCCATAATTTATTGGCTGTAACTCCAGTATTCTTTTTTGAATTTGAACCTTTAAAAAATTGAGTGTTGCTTGTTGCATCTGCCATACGCATAGCGTTAGTAAACGTAACATTGTTATTGTCTAGACCTGCAACAAAGAAGCCTTGAGCTGAAGGAATGTATTGAGTAGGTATATCTGGACTACCACCAGCAACTCCTCCAGACCCAACAGTAAATACGGCATAATCATTTTGGTTAAAGTTTAGTACTTGGTTGCCAGGATTGGCACTACTAGGAGGCCTTGCTTGCGACCAAAAATAAGCGGCTCCATCAATAATACTAGAATTTGTAGTTTGAAACGCAATAAAATCCATAGCGCACGGATATGGGTTACCGATAAAATTCCAGCTACCAAGTGTATTTAATGCATCGTAAGAAATTACTGTTGTTATGTCACCTGTATTGAAAGGGCCAATAAAATCGGCACTATCATTTCCTCCAGGTATATGAAAAGGTCCTGCGGTAGCTGCATAACCCATTCCAGGAATCATTGTATCTGTACCAGGAGCTACAACCCAATCATCACCATTATCGTCAATTTCGTCTGGAATACCATTGGTAGTACCAACTGTATGTTCATCTAAATAATTTGCTGCATTAAACCAAAAACGTCTATCTGCATCAGTATTAGGAAAAGCACCAGCAATAGTTTCACCGCTTACTGGAGAACTCCAATAGGTGTAGTAATACCAGTCTTGTTTGGGAGGAGTAACTTTATTTACAGATGCCGTTCCAGATGCACCAAGTGAAAAAGTACCCAAGTTGTCATTTTGAACAAAATTACCCTGAGTATTTACTCTTAGTTCACCATCATCAACCAAAACATCATTTTCAACTTCTATAAAAGTGTTATTGCTAACTGTTAAAATAGCACCGTTATTTATGGTTAAACTACATGCCTTAAAACTTACTTCGATTCCGCCATTTCCAGTATCATAATTAGAATCAATATTAACCTCAGTGGTTAAATCAGGTGTTCCACCAACCCAAGTTGTACCATTCCATGTTACTGTTGAAGCACATGAACCTGCTGCTACACAAGTGTAAGTACAACTGGCTAAAGTTTGTCTTATTGAATTAGATCCTGACCAATTTGAGTTATCATTTAAAGCAGCTAATATTAATGTTTGATTTGAAGTAACAGAGCAATCATAAATGCCATTATCAATATTTCCTATGTAAATAGCATTCACACCATCAGTTAACCCTGAAGGTACAGCACTAGTATTGGTGTTAGTCGCATTAGTCCAGCCAACAGAGGTTCCTAAGTGGACTGCTGATATAAATGTAGGAGAGGTTAAAGTACCTTGATATGCCAATAATTGATCCCCAATTCCAGATAAGTTAAACCCAGCATCGATTTGCGTTGCAGAGCCTATTGTTGCAGAGAAATTTCCAGATCCAATATTTTCTATAACAATTTCAGTTCCACAGGGTAAGTCACTATTAGCTGTCCAACTTACAACACCTTCATTAACAGATGTATAAAAGCCACCTGTAGAAATCCAACCAAAATCTGTAAAATTTATTTGAGTAGTATTTAAAACATCCGTCAATAAAACAAATGAAAATTGGTCAGGGTTATCTGCATTTACACCAGTTATTGCTATATCCCCTTCAGACAAGGCTGTTTGCCCATACCCAAAACCAACCACACCTAAAAAAGTGATTAATAAAATAAAGGATTTTATATTAGTAATTTTTTGCATCATACTAAGTTTTTATAATCTATACTTTGCCTGCGCTTAGTATAGTAGATTTGGTTTTTATAAATTTTATTCTTTTTATTAATTTATCTATTGCTATTTTTGACAACCAATGCAGCCAAAAAAAACATATACCCTACAAGAAGCCACCAAAAAACTGGAGCATTATTGTGCGTATCAAGAACGATGTCATCAAGAAGTTAGACAAAAACTAGAAGGTATGTATATGATACCTGAAGCTATAGATGTAATAATAGTACATCTACTAAAGCATAACTTTCTTAACGAAGAACGTTTTGCCAAAACATTTGTAAGTGGTAAGTTCAGAATTAAGCGTTGGGGACGCCGTCGTTTAACTTTAGAATTAAAGAAAAAAGACATTAGCAAAGTTAATATAAATCAAGCACTTAACACTATTGAAAATGGGGAGTATATCGAGATTTTCAATAGTTTAGCCGAAAAAAAAGTTAATTCTATTAAAGAAACTAACATCTATAAGAAGCGAAAAAAATTAATCGATTATTTGCTCTATCGTGGTTGGGAATCGCATTTAGTGTACGAAAAAGCTAACGAAATTATAAAATAAGTCCGTTTTTTTCGTGGGTTTTTACAATAGCTTGTTCATTCTTCCAATCTATCCATTTCTGTCCTTTTAAGCGTCGCATAGCATTATCATAATTTCTCATGATTAAAAGGTTATAAACAGCTTTACTAAAGTTTTTTGGATTTCTAGCAATAGCACGTAAACTCATTGAAAACCCTGGTGTTATATAGCGCATATAATGCCAATAGCCTTCGGGCATATACAACACTTCGCCATGATTTAATTCTGTTTTAAAACCTTTAGCTTTTTTAAGCATAGGCCATTTTTCAAAATCAGGGTTATTAAAATCAATATCTTCTCTTGTTATTAAAGAATGTGGGATTTTATATAAATAATTATTCTGTTTTTGGTCAAATAAAATAACCTTTTTTTTACCTTCAAAATGAAAATGAAAAATATTAGCCAAATCAATATCGTAGTGCATAAATGTGTGCGAATCTTTGCCGCCAAAAAATAGCATGGGTAAGCCTTTCATAAGACGTAACCCAAAATCTGGATAGCTAAAATCGTTTTGTAATTTGGGTACTTCTTTTAAAATATTCCACAAAAAAATTCTAAATTTTGTGGGTTCGCGTTTTAATAAATCTACATACTCGCTCATTTTCATTTTGGCATGTGGCTCATTAAAACCATCTTTATAATCCACAGGTCGGTCGTCGTAAAGCGGTACCATTTTATCGCCAGCAACGGCTTTCATATAATCTAAATTCCATCTTGTGTAAGCAGGCCAATGCTCAATAAAATGCTCGATAACCACAGGTTTTTGCGGTTTAAAGTAGTATTTTAAGAAGTCCTGTTTAGTAATCGTTTTTACACGAGGAATATCTTGTAAATTTAGTTCCAATACTTAACTTTTTATTAAATCAAAGTTAATAAAACGTTGCTAAAATTAAAATAGTGTTTTGGGCGTTACCCCAAAAAAAGGGGTCGGGCTTTACGTTATAAGTCCTCGCACCAAAAAAGGTGCTGTGGGCTTTCCACTGCAATCCCTAACGCGGGCATGCCATTAAAGGTCATTTTTATAAGCTATGGTTATTATTTAACCGCTTTTGCCTTTTCTTTAGCAGCTTCGTTGCGTTCAATAGTATGTTTAGGTCGTGTCCATTTAGGTTTTTCACCTAAAGCTTCAAACTGAGATTCGGTAGCTTCAACCGTTTGTGGCTGTACCTTTTTAGTAAATGGCTTTTGCGGATTTAAACCTAGCATTTTAAACATCTCCATATCCTCATTTACATCAGGATTTGGTGTTGTTAAAAGTTTATCGCCAGCAAAAATAGAATTTGCACCAGCAAAAAAGCACATGGCTTGTCCTTCGCGAGTCATTTGTGTTCGTCCAGCGCTTAATCGCACTTGAGTTTCTGGCATTACAATGCGTGTTGTAGCTACCATTCTAATCATTTCCCAAATAGAAACTGGTTTTTGATCTTCTAATGGTGTGCCTTCAACAGCAACTAATGCATTAATAGGTGTCGATTCTGGTTGCGGATTTAAAGTTGATAACGCTACTAGCATACCAGCTCTATCTTCAACGTTTTCGCCCATACCAATAATACCACCACTACAAACCGTTACATTGGTTTTCCGCACATTATCAATAGTATCTAATCGGTCTTGATAACCACGTGTAGAAATCACTTCTTTATAATATTCTTCAGAGGAGTCTAAATTATGATTGTAAGCATACAAACCAGCTTCGGCTAAACGTTGCGCTTGATTTTCGGTAATCATACCCAAAGTACAGCACACTTCCATGTCTAATTTGTTTATGGTTCTAACCATTTCTAAAACTTGGTCAAACTCTTTGCCGTCTTTTACATTACGCCATGCAGCACCCATACAAACACGCGAACTTCCGCTTTCTTTGGCGCGTAAAGCTTGGGCTTTTACTTGTTGAATCGTCATTAAATCGTTACCTTCTATATTCGTGTGGTAACGTGCTGCTTGTGGGCAATAGCCGCAATCTTCAGAACAACCGCCAGTTTTAATAGATAACAATGTAGAAACCTGCACCACATTTGGGTCATGGTTTTTTCTATGAATTGTAGCAGCTTCGTAAAGCAACTCCATTAAAGGTTTGTTGTATATATCTAGAATTTCTTGTTTAGTCCAGTTGTGTTTGGTTACGCTCATAGTGTAAAATATAGGTGTAAAAGTAAAAAATTCCGCTGTAAAAGCGGAATTTTAATTTTATTCTTTGTTCTCAGAACTATCTACTTCCTTTTTATTGGAATCATTGAGCTGTTCAGATTTTACATCTTTTCCTTTTAAATATTCAGGTAATTGCATTCCGGCCATGTTAAACATTTCTTGTAAAGGTGGTACAGATTGATACATACCCGAAAGGAAGTTCGCCGTTGAGGACTTTCCATCTTTTCCGCCGCCATTTTCCCAAACGGTAACTTTATCAATTTTAATGTTTTTAATCGCTTCGGCTTGTGTTTTAACTAATTCAGGTAATTTATCAGCTATCAACAATAACACCGCATCTTTTGAATTGTTGCCAGCAGCCTTAACGATTTGATCTAAACCTGCGGCTTGTTTGGTTAGTACTTCATACAAACCTTGAGCCTCTGCTTGCGCTTTAAATAAAATCGCATCAGCTTGACCTTTTGCAATTCTTCTAATGTTTTCTGCTTCAGCTTCAGCGTCAATTTCAACTTTTCTTTTGTCAATTTCAGCAGGTACAATAACGTCTGCCATTTGCGACGAGCGTTCTCTTTCTGCTCTTGCTGTTTCTGCTTCTTTTTCGGCAGCATACGATTCTTCTAAGGCTTTTGCACTTTGTACTTTCTCAGATGCAATCGCTACACGTTCTGCTTCTGCTTCGCGTTGACGGCGTAACGAATCGGAATTAGCAACGGCAATTTTTGCGGTATTTTCTCCTTCTACAGCTTGCGCATTAGCAGCAGCAACTTGAGTTCTTTCATCTTGAACTGCATTCGCTTCACCAATAGATCCATCTCTAGTTTTTTCGGCAACCGATTTACGTGCTGCATTTATAGCATGTGCCGCAGCTTCTTTACCTAGGGCTTCGATGTACCCAGATTCATCAACAATATCAGTAATGTTTACATTAATTAGTTTTAAACCTACTTTCTTTAATTCGGTTTCTACGCTCTGAGAAATATTAGTTAAGAATTTATCGCGATCATTATTAATTTCCTCAATGTCCATCGAGGCAACTACTAAACGTAACTGACCAAAAATAATTTCTTTTGCTAGTTCCTGTACATCTTGCGCTCCCAAACCTAATAAACGTTCTGCAGCATTTTGCATAACACCAGGTTCTGTTGAAACACCTATAGTAAAACGCGATGGTACATTTACACGAATGTTTTGTTTAGATAGCGCATTAACAAGATTAACTTCTATAGAGATTGGTGTTAAATCTAAAAATTCATAATCTTGAATTACTGGTATTATAAATGCAGCGCCACCATGAATACATTTTGCCGATTGTCCGCCGCCAACTTTACCATAAACGACTAAAATCCTATCAGATGGACAACGTTTATAACGTCTTATTAATACAATTAGAAAAAGGAATATAAATAATACGCTAAAAATTAACGCCATTGGGAGTCCTAAATTAAATCCCTCCTGAATTATCAGTAATTTCATAAGTGTGTGGTTTTATTGGTTCTATTGGTTTTATTGTTTGATCTACTATTAATATACCATTATTGGTAACATCAACTACTTTTATTATGGTTCCAGATTTTAGTGCTGTTAAGGAATCTGTAAGTGCATCTAGTTCGCGTAAAGAGCCTTGAACGTTTACACTAACTTTCCCCATTTTAGATCGGTTAGCGCCAATAGTCAAATACACTTCTCCAATAGCACCAATAGCATTTTTGTAGTTTAGAGTGCCACTGTCAGTTAATTTTCGCATCAAATAAAACATAGCTGCCATTATAATCATCATAACTATTCCGGAGAAAAGAGAAATGATAATTGTTAATGGTTTTGATAGTCCAGCTTCAATACAAGCAATACCACTCCATCCAAAAATGGTAAAAAATCCTACTAAATTTTTAAAGGTTATAAATTGAAACCCAATACCTGCGTCTGCATCTATTTCAGAATCTAAATCTTCAAATTCATCAGCGTCACCTCCAGTAAATGCTAGAATAATTACAATAGTAAAAACAAGCGATCCTAAAATGGCAATTAGCCAATATATTTTTAATAGTAAGCCTAAATTTGAAAACCATTCTGCCATTGTGTATGAGATAAATATTACGGAATAAATATACAACCTTTATAAAGTTTTTCAACTTTATCTCTAAAGAAAACAAGTGTTATGTTTTAACTAAAATCTATATAAAATATAAACCTATTTTCTATTTATTAGTAGCTTAAACTTTTGTTTTGTTACAATAGGGTTTAAACTTTGAAGTATTTCTTTTAATAACCTCTAGAATTTTTACTTAAAATATTTACTCAATTAATTGTCTGCCCAATTCTGCTAAAAACGGAAAACCAA
>NZ_CAXIBN010000032.1:0-23367 GCF_964021735.1 uncultured Wocania sp.
TTTCAAAATAAAGAAGACAAAGGAACTAAAGTAATTGTAACGCTTAAAAAGGATTGACTATGAAATCAAGAGCATTTTTAGTTTTATTGATTTTTTTAGTCATCTCTTGTAGTGTATTTAAAGAAAGAAGAAGGTGCTTAAAATTAACAGAAAATAAAGAAATTTTAGAGATTAATAATTTTAATGATTTTAAGAATTATCTTGAAATGGATAATGAAGATTTGACTAATATATTATGGATTGTTGATGGAGAAGTAATATTAAATGATTCAATTAAGTTTGTAATTGATGAAAAACAATTCGATATATTGAGTATAGATAAAATTGATCAATCAAAATTAATAGCTCTTTATGCAAACAAGAATTGGTCTTTTGCTGTTGTTGTTTTAACAAATAATTGCTTAAATAAATCATAAAACATGAAACTAACAGCAATCATAGTCGAAGACGAAGAAACCAGCAGAGAAATTCTAAAGAATTATCTAAAAAAATACTGCCCAAACGTAACGGTTTTAGGCGAAGCAGCAAACGTTGAAGAAGCCTTAGTATTAATTAGAAACAACGATTTAGATCTGGTATTCCTCGATGTAGAAATGCCCTATGGCAATGCTTTCGATTTACTTGATAAAGTAGGCGATGTGAATTTCGAAACCGTATTTGTTACCGCATATAATCATTACGCTATAGACGCTTTAAATGCCCACGCATCCTATTATTTAATGAAACCTATTTCAATCGACGAGCTTATAAAAGCAGTTGATTATGTAACCGAAATAAAAACAAAAGAAGACGCACTTCAAAACCAAGTATTAGTTCCTAAAACGAATACGGTTAACGGTAAAATCACGATTCCACAGCAAAATGGTTTCGAGGTTATAAACACAGCCGATATTTTGTATTGTAAAGCCGACGATAATTACACCGAAATCTACTTAAACACCAACAAAAAAAAAGTAGTAAGTAAAACACTAAAATATTTTGAGAATATTTTAAAGGATACTAGTTTTGCTCGTGTACACAAATCGTATTTGGTCAATGTAAACGAAGTTGTAAAATATATGAAAGGCAAAGGCGGCAGCGTAATACTTAGCAACGGAAAAGAAATTATAGTGTCGGCATCAAAAAAATCAGCTTTGTTATCGTATTTCAAGTAACCTTTTTGTCATTCTTGCGAAGGCAGGAATCTCATAAATTTGAGACACAACTAAACAACTAAACGAATCAACAAATAAACAATAGTAGATGCCAATAATAAAACCAGTAAACGGTAAATCACCACAAATACCAAATGATTGTTACATAGCAGAAAATGCCACAATAGTGGGTGATGTGGTCATGGGAAACCAATGTAGCGTTTGGTTTAGCGCTGTAATTCGTGGCGATGTGCATTACATAAAAATGGGCAATAAAGTCAATGTACAAGATGGGGCGGTTATACACGCCACCTATCAAAAATCACCCACAACTATTGGTAATAACGTGTCCATTGGTCACAATGCCATCGTGCACGGATGCACCATTCACGACAATGTTTTGGTGGGTATGGGCAGCATTATTATGGACGATTGCATTGTAGAAAGCAACAGTATTATAGCAGCTGGTGCAGTTGTAACACAAAACACAAGAGTAGAAGCCGGCAGTATTTACGCTGGTGTTCCAGCAAAAAAAGTCAAGGATATTAGCGAAGAACTCATTTCGGGCGAAATAGACCGTATCGCAAACAATTATATAAAATATTCAGGTTGGTTTAAAGAGTAATGTCACTTCGAGTGATTATGATTTTTTTATCGGAATAGTATCGAGGAGTCGGGCGTTACCACAAGGGTCGCGCTTTCGGCAGTCGCTTCCTCCTACGTCGGCGAGCTCCAAAAAATGCCTCAATCACTAACGCAAAGTAAAACTTCAATTAAAAATCCAGATAATCCACATTAAATTTTCCATCTAAAAGCGATTGCATCACAACAGGGTTTCCATTAGTGAAAAGCTCATTTTTAGAATGTACTGTTTCAGTATTCAGTAAATCATATTGTCCTAAAATAGCTTTAGTTTGTCGCGCCACAGCTTCTCCAGAATCTATAATCTTAACATTACTCGGCAATAAATCAATAAGTAAAGGCATTAAATAGGGGTAATGCGTACAACCTAAAACCAAATAATCAATATTGGCGTCAAGCATGGGTTTTAAATACAACTTTAGTAGCACTATCATCTCATCAGAATGCAGTTTCCCGCTTTCAATAAGCTGTACAATACCTTCACCAACTTGTTCAATAACATTAATATTATTGGCAAATAACCCGGAGGTTTTGGAGAATAGGGCACTGCTTAAAGTCCCTTTAGTAGCTAAAATACCAATGGCATTGGTTTTGGTTTGTAACGCAGCTGGTTTAATAGCAGGTTCAATACCAATAAAAGGTACACTATAAGTTTTACGTAAAAAATCAATGGCATTGGTAGTTGCGGTGTTGCATGCTACTACAATAAGTTTACAATCTTTACTTAATAAATATTCAGTGTTTTTTATACTAAGTTTAATAATGGCTTCTTTTCCTTTCGGGCCATAAGGCGCATTGGCGCTATCAGCTAAATAAATCGTGTTTTCGTTAGGTAAAAGGCTATGGATTTCTTTCCATATAGACGTGCCGCCAACACCAGAATCGAAAATACCAATAGGAAGTTTACTCATAAGCCATAAATTTAGGTAATAAAAATAAAAAAGCTACCTTGTTTAAGGTAGCTTTTAAATTATTTTTAATAAAGTAGAATGTTTAAATACCTAATTCCTTTTTTACATCATCCAGTAAGTTTTTACCATCAGACATAATCATTACTCCTTGTGCAGAATCTAAAACGTATTCAAAACCTTGAGCTCTGGCTACTTTTAAAATAGCTGTTTTAGCTTTTTCGGTTATAGGTTTTAAAAGCTCTAATTCTTTAGCTTGTAAATCTTGTTGTGCTTGCCCTTGAAATTGACGAATATTTTGCTCCATAGTTTGTACTTCTTGAGCTCTTTTAGTATTCTCTTCTTGAGTTTTTGTAGAAGCTTCAGCATCGTATTGCTTTACTTTAGTTTGAAACTCAGTAGCCATATTTTGAATATCTGTTTGATATGTTTTACCTAAGGTTTCAAGTTGTGTTTGTGCTGCTTTCATTTCTGGCATAGCACTTATTAATTCTTGCGTATTTATATGGGCAACTTTATTTTGGGCTTGTGTAAAACTAACAGTTCCTATGCATAATGCCGTTGCTAATAAAATAGTTTTAAATTGTTTCATTTTTAAATAGTATTAATGTGTTATAAATTGTTTTGTTAATTGTTGTTTATACTGTCTTTTGCCTTTTGGCGTTCTTCTAATATTTTTTTCTTTTTATCGTCTAAAGCTTTTTTTCTAGCTTCTCTGTCTTTTAGTTTCTTTTGTCTGTTTTCTTCTATAAGTTGTGCTTTTGTTTTGGTTTCGCTCGTTGTTTTTAAATCAGCAGATTTACCTGTTTCAGTTTCTGTTGTTTTGTTTTTTGCATCTAACTTATCTTGTTTAGCTTTTGCACGATCATCTAGTATTTTCTGACGTCTTTCTGCTGCTGCTTTTACTTTAGCTTCGCGAGCTGCTAATTTTTCTTGTCTTGCTTTTTCAACTGCACTTTCACGAGCTGCCTTCTTTTCTTCTAATGCTTTTTCACGTTCTTCTAATTCTAAATTAACTTCTGGAACTACTTCTTCGTCTTCGGCGGCTTTTCGTTCAGCTTTAGTTTGTACTTGTTTTCGTTTTGATGCCCTTTTTATGCTTTTTAATATCTGATCGCTTAAATCGAATTGCTTTGCTGAATACAACATCACAACATCGGCAGATTTATCAAATATAAAATCGTACTTTCTGCTTCCAGCCAAATCTTGTACCGCAGCAAAAATTTGATCCTGTATAGGTTGCATTAACTGTTTTTTCTGAATCATTAAATCGCCATTTGGCCCAAAACGTTTTTGTTGGTAATCTAATATTTCTTGTTCTTCAAAAGTTAAATCTTCTTCACGCTCATCAATAAGCTCTTTTGTTAAAAGTGCTTTTTCGTTACTTAAGTCTTTGCGTTTTTGTTCAACAGCACTTAATTTAGCTTGAATCTCTGTGTTCCATTTTTGAGCCTTATCATCTAATTGCGAGATAGCTTCTTGATATTCTGGAACATTTTCTAAAATATACTCTGTGTCTATGTAACCAATTCTTACACCACGTTGCGCATGTAGCGAAAGGCTTAATGTGAAAACTACTGTCAGTAAAAAAAGAACTTTTGATTTCATGTGATTATTCATCTTTTCGAATTGTATTTTCAAAATTAACGAATTTTAATCTGAAAAATTTCAATTCTTGTTCAAATCATCGAATTGTTATTAGAAAATATCGTGCCAAAAATTAAAACTGTTGTCCAATTATAAAGTGAGTCTCCCAACCATTTTTTACAGTTTGGCCTGGTAATGCATCAAATCCATGACCAAAATCGATACCTAATAAACCAAATGCAGGCATAAAAATACGAATACCTAAACCAGCAGATCGTTTAATGCTAAATGGGTTGTAATCTCTAAAACTATTATAAGATGCACCACCTTCTACAAAGCCTAATGCATATATTTTAGCTGATGCTTTTAATGTAATTGGGTAACGAAGCTCTAATGAAAACTTGTTGTAAATGGTGCCGCCATCTTGATCTGATAAAGATTGGTTTGGATAGCCACGAAGTGCAATAGATTCTCTGCCATCTAAACTATAGCTACCTAAACCATCGCCACCAACAAAGAAACGTTCGAAAGGAATAACACCTCTATCATTATTATAAGCACCTAAAAAACCGAATTCTGCACTTGGTTTTAAAACGAGATCACTGTTTGGTATGAGTTCTGCGTACCAATCGGCTTTAAAGTTTATTTTATAAAACTCTAGCCACTTGTAGCGTTCTTGATCTATTTCTCCAACTCTATCTGAAGCTTCAGTTCTTTCTTCAACTGTATTTGTACCGTCACCAATAATAACTTCTAAATCGTCACGTTCACCTTTAAGCGTTTTATAATCTACATTATTAAATAATGAATAAGGAATAGAGAGTTTTGCAGTTGCGGAGAAACTTGAACCACCCGTTGGGTAAATAGGGTCTATTCTGGTATTGTTTCTGCTTAGACCAACTGTATAAGATAAGTTGTTAGAATAGCCATTACCAAAAGTGAATAATCCAGTATTGTAATTATTTAAATCATAGCGTTGATAACTTATAGCTTGCGATAATGTAAAATAATCATCTGGAACAGTTAAACGTTTTGCTAAACCTACAGTAATCCCAGTGATATTAAAGCGTCTGGTTTTATCAGCATTTCTTGTTACAGGATTGTATAAAAATTGTTTTGTGTGCGATAAGGATGTTGAAAATTGTACTGGTTTTTTACCACCCAACCAAGGCTCTGAAAATGAAAAACTATAGGTTTGGTAAAAACGACTGGCTTGTAATCGTAAAGCTAGCTTTTGTCCGTCGCCCATTGGGATGGGTTTGTAAGCTTCTTTTTTAAAGATGTCTTTTATAGAAAAGTTATTAAAAGAAAGCCCTAGTGTTCCAATAAATCCGCCACCACCGTAGCCACCTTGTAATTCTATTTGACTAGATCCTGTTTCTTTAACAGCATATTCTATGTCTATAGTGCCTTCGTTAGGGTTTGGATTGTTAAAGTTTGGTGAGATTTCTTGAGCATCAAAAAAGCCTAACTGACCTAATTCTCTAACCGAGCGCACTACATTTTCTTTGCTATATAATTGCCCAGGGCGTGTGCGTAACATTCTGTAAATAACATGGTCGTTAGTTTTATCGTTTCCAACAACCGATATTTTATTGAAGTATGCTGGTTTTCCTTCAGATATTCTAATCTCTATATCAATAACATTGTCGTCGGCGTTAACTTCAACAGGGTTTATAGTAGAGAATAGATAGCCATTGTTTTGATAAAGGTTCGTTAAATCGTATGCGTCAGGTTTAGAGTTGTCTGCAATACGTTCTTGTAATTCTATACCATTATAAGTGTCGCCTTTATTTATGCGTAAATATCTGCTTAAAAACTCATTGCTATAAACGGTGTTACCAATAAAAGTAATATCCCCAAAAGTATATTGTTCTCCTTCATTAACATTTATATGAAGTGATACTGTTTTTTTATCGTCGTTAACAATTAAGCTGTCTGATAAAATACGAGCATCTCTATAACCATTTTCTTTGTATTTATCAATTATTTTAGATAAGTCTTCTTGATAAGCAGAATCAACAAATTTTGAACGCTTTAATATACGCAGGCGGTTTATCTTTTTTGTGTTTTTCATGGCTTTTCTAAGCTTTTTATCGCTTAAAATAGTGTTCCCATTAATAACAATATCTTTAACCTTAACTTTTTCACCTTTATCTATATTTACTACCATATTAACTCTAGCAGTTTCTATAGAGTCTTTTACATCAATAGTATTGATAAGTATTTTAGAATTGTAGTAACCTTCTTTTTTATATTTTTTAGTTAAGAAGTTTTTGGTATTTGTAATAAGATTTTCGGTTACTTTTGTGCCTTTATCTAAACCAGCATCTTTAATGATACCCTCTTTTTTGCCTTTTTTAACACCGTTAATTTTCAGCTCGTTAAGTTGTGGTAAATCAGATAATCTAATTTCTAAATAAGCTACATCACCTTCAATTTTAGTGATGTAAATTTCTATATCGTTAAATAGTTTTGAGTTCCAAAGCTTTTTTATGGCAGTACTAATGTCTTCTCCAGGAATAGTCATTTCCTTGCCTTTTCTTAACCCAGAATAAGTTACAATAGTTTGCTCGCTAAAACTGGTGTTTCCAGAAACTGTAATGCCTCCTAAAGTATATTTTTTACCATTACTATATGGTAATTCTTGTGCTTGAATATTAAAACTGCATAAGGTTATTATTACTAATAAACAGTGTTTTAAAGTTGTCAAAGATAAAATATTAGCTAAGTTGTTCACTTGTTTTCCCAAATCGTCGTTCTCTTTTTTGATATTCAATAATAGCTTCGTACAAATGTTGCTTTGTAAAATCTGGCCAAAGCGTACTAGTAAAGTACAATTCTGCATAAGCAATTTGCCATAATAAAAAATTGCTTATACGTTGTTCGCCACTAGTTCTTATAAGCAAATCCACATCTGGCAAATTTTGCGTGTAAAGATGCTCATTAATAATCGATTCATCAATTTTTTCGGGCGAAATTATATTATTTTTAACTTTAATGCTAATCTCTTTAACAGTATTTAGGATTTCTTCCCTAGAGCCATAGCTTAAAGCCAGCGTTAAAGTCATTCTATTATTACTTTTTGTGCTTTCTATAACTTCATGCAGTTCTTTATAAACTTTTTTTGGAAGTGTTTGTAAATTACCAATAGCGGCAAGTTTAATATTATTGTCTTGAAGTGTTTTTATTTCCTTTTTTAACGAGGACACTAAAAGCTTCATTAGCGTTTGAACTTCTAGTTTTGGTCGGTTCCAATTTTCGGTAGAAAATGCATAAAGTGTTAAATTTTCTATACCAAGTTCTGCTGAAGCTTCAACCGTTTCGCGAACTGATTTTGTGCCATTTTCATGACCAAAAACTCGCAACATACCTTTTTGTTTTGCCCATCGTCCGTTACCATCCATAATAATGGCAATATGCTTTGGTAACGTTTTAGTTTGTATGTTTTCTTTTAAATTCATTTTAATTTGAAGGACAATAGCAGGGGTTTAAACCAAAAGTGTAGGTTAGTGTTAAGCCCGAAAACACATACCAATCGTTATTATTTATATTACCAAATCGGAACTGCTGATTTGCTATATTATTAGGAATACTTCCATCAATTTCATCCGAAAATGTGTAGCGTGCACCAACTTCAATACCCATAACAATATTGCCTAACAAGTTTGCCTTTAAGCCTAAAGCCATTGGTATACCGTACGCCCAACTAGAATTGTTTTCAGAGGTTTGAACACCATTAAAAAAATAATGATTATCGTGCTTTGCAACACTTATACCTGTATATATATATGGTGTTGCAACTTTTTCGCCAGTGTGTAAATTGAAATCAAAGAAAGTAAATTCTATACCAGCTGAAACTTCTAATAAATTTGAATCAAAATTATAACCTCTTTGAATACGTCTTGGGTCGTCTGAATCTATATCATTGGCTTTCAAGTCAGAATATATTAACGATGCTCTCCATGAATGCCTTGGGCTTGCATTCCATTTGTATATTAAGCCCAAAGTGGGACTATCTGGTGATATGTAGTTAGTAGCACCAACATCTCCAATAAAATTACTGCCCCCAACAAAAACACCTATTTCATTAATTTGTGAATGGCTTAATTGAAAGCTTAAAATGCTTAATATCAGTACTGTTAAATGCTTCATAAATATTCAAAAGTTTGCAAATATAATAAATAAGATTAGCCTAATATAATTTGAGCTAAATAGTATTAGTGTAAAACAGATTTTCTTTTGAAATATTGCCTAATTACGCTTGTCTTCGCCCCAGAGTAGTTTTTTACGGAGTGTGGTTAAAAAGCTTTCATTTAATAGGTCTATCATTTTAATTTTAAATGGTGCCTTTTTAATTTTTATTAGAGTGCCATTGTCTAACGTAGCAATTCTTGAATCGAGTGATACTAAATGTTGCTCTTCTCTACCATTTACTCTGAGTTGTATTTCCGTGGTATCCGGAACTACCAGTGGGCGAGCACTTAAATTATGTGGTGCAATAGGTGTTAATACAAAGCTATTAGTTCCAGGTGTTATAACGGGTCCACCACAACTTAAAGAATACCCAGTAGAACCTGTTGGTGTTGAAATAATTAAGCCATCACTCCAATATGATGTTAAATATTCGTTATCTAAATGGGTTTCAACCGTAATCATTGAGGTTGTATTTTTTCTGCTTACTGTTATTTCGTTTAAGGCAAAATTAAGCGATGTTATATTATTGTTTTCTGGAGAGGTTTCGATGGCAAGTAAACTGCGTTCAGATATTTTGAATTTACCATCAATAATATCTTGTATAGCACTTTCAATACCATCAACTTGGATAGTTGCTAAAAATCCTAATCTACCTGTGTTAATTCCTATTATCGGAATGCCTGAATCTTGTACAAAAGTTATGGCTCTTAAAATAGTGCCATCGCCACCAACACTAACAAGTAAATCGAAAGAAGTGTCTAAAGTATCAAATGTTTTAAATGAGGTGTAATCTTTTTTATTCTGCTCATTATTTTTTATAAGGTTAAAAAATTCTGTTTCTATATAAGCATCAATATCTTTTTTTATTAAATAGTTAAAAAGTGTTTCAACAGAAATGGTTGTACGCTCATTATAAAATCGTCCAAAAACAGCAACCTTCATAGCTTATATGTTTAAATATTTTCTCAAATAATCTGATCGCTCTTTAAGGCTTTCGTTGTAACTATCCTCTTCATGTCCAGAAACAATATTATAACTGTATCTGCGGAAAGTTTGAATAATATCATTAAGGCTAGAATTGCCAATTTTCAAGGTTATTTGCACCACATCATTTTTAATTTTAGAAACAAAAGCGCCTAAAAGTTTTCCGTTGTTCGATTCAATAATTTGGCTTATTTCGCTAAAAGAATAATCTAGCAAACCTTTTTCAATAACTAAAATACCACCAGCTTCAAAAAAGAAAGGGGTTTCATTAAAAAGACTAATAACATCGTTTAATTCATAATATCCTAAATATACATTTCTAGCATCTAAAACAGGTATTATATTAGCTGAGTTTTTTGCAAAAGCCTCTAATACATCTAGCCAAATGGTGGTGTCTCTAACGTAAAAATCTTCAAGCGCGTAGGCGTATTCGCTTAATAATTTATTGCTTTCAAAACAGTGTGCATCGGTTTCAGAAAAGCTTCCTAGATAGGTGTCATTTTCATCTTTAACTGGAATATGAGAATAGGTTAATTGATTAAATAATAATTGCAAATCGCTTATTTTGCTACTATTATTTAAAGGTTTTATATCGTTTATAATGAATTCAGAAAGCCTCATTGTTTCAATTTAATATAGATGCAAATTAATCAAAAAAATAGTATATAAGGGTGTTCTACTTTGTATTTTTGCAGAATTAATTTGGGTTTTTACATTGAAGCGAAAATTTTAGCTTTCGAATTTAGATGAAAACTTTTTTGAACTTCATAGCATAGTTACGAAGTGAGAAAAAGATAAAGTATAAATTTAAAAGAAGAATTTTTAGCTAATGACGAAAAGCTCGAATTAATTCTATTATTTAAAAGTTATGTATGACAAAGTTAAGTGTAAATATTAATAAAATAGCAACTTTGAGAAACTCCAGAGGTGGTGATGTGCCAAATGTGGTGCAATTTGCTAAAGATGTGCAACGTTTTGGTGCAGAAGGTGTAACGATTCATCCAAGACCAGATGAACGCCATATTCGTTATCAAGATGCTCGTGATTTAAAACCAGAAGTTTATACCGAATACAATATTGAAGGCAACCCAATAGATTCTTTTGTAAAATTGGTTTTAGAAGTTAAGCCAACACAAGTTACTTTGGTGCCCGATGCTGTTGATGCGATAACGAGTAATGCAGGTTGGGATACCATAAAACATAAAGACTTTTTGGTTGATGTAATTGCTCAATTTCAAAACAATAATATAAGAACATCTATTTTTGTCGACCCCATTTTAGAACAAATAGAGGGTGCTAAAAAAACAGGAACAGATAGAATTGAATTATATACCGAAGCTTTTGCACATCAATACAATTTAGGAAATAAAGATGCTATAAAGCCATATACTGCATGTGCTGAATTAGCAAATAGTTTAGGTTTAGGTATTAATGCTGGGCATGATTTATCGTTAGATAATATTCAATTTTTTAAAGAAAACATTCCAGAACTATTAGAAGTTTCAATTGGGCATGCGCTTATTTCTGAAAGTTTATATTTGGGTGTCGAAAATGTGATTCAAATGTATTTACGTAAATTGAAGTAAATTGGCAGTTTGTAGTAAATAATAATAAATATTTGTGAATTCGTGGCAAAAGAAGATATTTTACATTCAAACATTATAGGCGAAGGAAGACCATTTATCATTTTACATGGCTTTTTAGGTATGAGTGATAATTGGAAAAGCCATGGTAAAAACCTAAGCGAACAAGGTTTCGAGGTGCATTTGGTCGATCAGCGAAATCATGGACGAAGCTTTTGGAGCAAAACGTTTAATTACGAAATTCTTGCCGAAGATTTAAAACACTATTGCGATACACATCAGCTTAAAAATATTTTCTTGCTCGGGCATTCCATGGGCGGAAAAACAGCCATGGTATTTGCAACGCAATATCCAGAATTAGTATCTAAGTTATTGGTTGCCGATATTTCACCGCGATTTTATCCCATTCACCACGACGCTATTTTAGAAGGATTGAGTGTTTTAAATTTTGATGTTATAAAAAGCAGGAGCGAAGCCGATAAAGCTTTAAGCGATTATGTCTCAGATTTTGGCATCCGTCAATTTTTACTTAAAAATTTGTATTGGATTGAAAAAGGAAGACTAGCATTACGAGTAAATTTAGAAGTTTTAAAAGAAGAGGTAGCCGAAGTTGGCGAAGCATTACCAAGCTATTCAAGGTTTGAAAAAGACACTTTGTTTTTACGTGGTGATCGATCAGAATATATTGGTGTTGACGATGAAAGGTTAATTACAAACCACTTCCCGAAGGCAAAAATAGTTACCATTGCAAATTCGGGACATTGGTTGCATGCCGAAAATCCTAAAGATTTTTTTGAGGCTGTAATGCAATTTATTTTGTAATTTTAATAAAATTTTAAAATCATGAAACTCATAATCAAACTCCTATTAAATGCTGTTGCGGTATTTATAATTGCACATTTTCTATCTGGTGTTAATGTAGATAGTTATGTAACCGCCATTATTGTTGCCGTAGTATTATCTGTATTAAACCTATTTGTAAAACCCATTTTAGTTATTTTAACACTGCCAATAACCATTGTTACATTAGGCTTATTTTTGCTAATAATTAATGCCTTAATAATTTTATTAGCCGATAAATTAATTGATGGCTTTTCAGTAAGTAGTATCTGGATTGCGGTATTATTTAGCATCCTACTTTCGGTATTGCAATCTATCCTGCATTCGCTCTTAAAAGAAGATAAAAAATAGTCTGAAATTCAGCTAATTAAAAACTTTGTTGGGATGCAAAAATATACTATTTTTGCATCCCAATTTTAGTTATACTAAATTATAGTTTAAAACATGAATATTACAAGAGAAAACGTTGATGCATTAAATGCGGTAGTAAAAGTAGATATCGCTAAAGAAGATTATAGCGATAAAGTTGAGAAAATCTTAACAGATTATCGTAAAACTGCAAACATTCCTGGGTTTAGAAAAGGACATGTGCCAATGGGAATGGTTAAAAAACAATACGGAAAAGCGGTTTTAGTTGATGAGGTAAATAAACTTTTACAAGATGCATTAAATAAATATTTAACTGAAGAAAAGTTAGATGTTTTAGGACAACCATTACCAAAAAAACAAGATGATATTGATTGGGATGCTGAAGGTTTTTCTTTTGAATTCGAATTGGGTTTAGCACCAGAATTTGAGGTTAACCTAAAAAGCAAAAAAGCCATTACGCAATACAATATTGTTGCTGATGACAAAATGATTGACGAGCAAATTGAGCGTATTCAAAAACAATACGGAAAATTAGTGTCTCAAGATATTGTTGAAAAAGACAGCGAAATTACAGGAACTTATACTAACGAAGAAAAAGAGATTGATAACACTGTAACCTTAACTTTAGATAAATTTAAAGGAAAAGCAACTGCTAAACAATTTGTTGGTGCAAAAGCTGGTGATGTTATTGTTTTAAAAACAAAAGGACTTTTTGAAGATGACCACGATTTAATGCATGCACTAAAATTAAGTCATGATGATGTTCATGGTTTAGATATAGAAGTGTCTTTTACAATTACAGAAATTAATAAGCGAGAGTTAGCAGATTTAGATCAAGAATTATTTGATAAGCTTTTTGGAAAAGGAGAGGTAACATCTGTAACAGAATTAAAAGCAAAAATAAAGGAAGATGCTGAGAAGCAATTTGTACAACAAGCAGATCAAAAGCTTTTAAATGATGTAACTGAGTATTTAGTTGAAAACACAAAATTTGATTTACCAGCAGAATTTTTAACAAAGTGGATGCAAACTGCTGGAGAACAAGAAATGGACTTAGATCAAGCTAAAGAAGAATACGAAAAGTCTGAAAAAAGTTTACGCTACCAATTAATTGAAGGTAAGTTAATTGAAGAGAATAATGTTCAAGTAACTATGGACGATATTAAAGGGCATGCTCGTGAGATGATTAAAGGACAAATGGCTCAATTTGGTCAAATGAATCCTTCAGATAAAGAACTAGACGATATTGCTGCCCGTGTATTATCAAACCAAGATGAGGCACGTCGTATTTCAGAGCAACTAGTAAGCCAAAAACTATTATCGCTTTACAAAGAAAAAGCAAACATAAAAGTAAAAGAATTAAGTTACGAAA
This sequence comes from uncultured Wocania sp., assembly GCF_964021735.1. NCBI lineage: Bacteria > Pseudomonadati > Bacteroidota > Flavobacteriia > Flavobacteriales > Flavobacteriaceae > Wocania > uncultured Wocania sp. Next base: position 13,616 of record NZ_CAXIBN010000032.1, read on the forward strand.
AGTTTGTTAAAGAAGTATACGGAGACAAATAAATCAAAGAATAATTCCTTATATTTAGGCACTTAAATCTATAGATTTAAGTGCCTTTTTATTCAACAAAACAATCTAATAAAAACAGATTTTAACTTATCTTGATGCATATCAAGTGTTTAGTTAAATTAAATTAGTTAAATTAATTATGGATTACGCAAAAGAGTTTGAAAAATTCGCGATAAAAGATCAAGGAATTAGCAGTACATATTACAATAAAATCATTAGTAGTATGTATCCAACAAATCTTACACCAAATATTATTGAAGAACGCCAAATGAACATCGCTATTTTCGATGTGTTTTCTCGTTTAATGATGGACAGAATCATTTTTTTAGGAACTGCTATAAATGATCAGGTAGCTAATATTATTCAAGCACAATTATTGTTTCTTGAGAGTACAGATGCCTCAAAAGATATACAGATTTATATCAACTCTCCAGGAGGAAGTGTTTATGCAGGATTGGGTATTTATGATACTATGCAGTTTATAAAGCCAGATGTGGCAACTATTTGTACAGGAATGGCAGCATCAATGGGCGCAGTGCTATTATGTGCTGGCACAAAAGGAAAACGTAGTGGATTAACACACTCGCGTGTTATGATTCATCAACCTTTAGGTGGCGCACAAGGTCAAGCTAGCGATATAGAAATCACAGCTAGAGAAATACTGATTTTAAAGGAAGAACTTTACAAAATCATTAGTAAGCATTCGGGTCAAGATTACGACAAAGTGTATAATGATAGTGATAGAGATTATTGGATGAAAGCCGATAAAGCTAAGGAGTATGGTATGATAGACGAGATATTAGCTCGCAATTAAATAAATTTTTGTAATTTTATCAAATTGTTATAGAGGGGTTTATAATATTCTCATCTTCTTAAATATAAAGATTAATGGCAAAGGAAGAATTAGAATGTTCGTTTTGTGGGCGTAAAAAGCCTGAAACGAATTTATTAATAGCTGGATTAGATGCACATATATGCGATCGTTGTATAGAGCAAGCGCATGGTATTGTAATAGAAGAATCTAAGCAAACAGATAGCAATGACTTATCTGCTGAGTTGAAGCTTAGAAAGCCTCAGCAAATTAAAGAATTTTTAGACGAATATATAATAGGGCAAGACATGACTAAAAAAGTAATGTCTGTTGCTGTTTATAATCACTATAAGAGGTTATTGCAACCACCAACAAATGACGATATCGAAATTCAAAAATCGAATATCATTATGGTTGGTCAAACAGGTACAGGTAAAACATTAATGGCAAAAACAGTTGCAAGAATGCTTAATGTGCCTTTAGCTATTGTGGATGCTACAGTTTTAACCGAAGCGGGTTATGTTGGTGAAGATGTAGAAAGTATTTTAACACGATTATTACAAGCTGCCGATTATAGTTTAGAGAAAGCAGAAAAAGGGATTGTTTTTATTGATGAAATTGATAAAATTGCTCGTAAAAGCGATAACCCATCTATTACTCGGGATGTTTCGGGTGAAGGTGTACAACAAGCTTTATTAAAACTTTTAGAAGGAACCGTTGTTAACGTACCACCAAAAGGTGGGCGTAAGCATCCAGACCAAAAGTTTATTGAAGTTAATACAGAAAACATTTTATTTATAGCTGGTGGAGCTTTTGATGGTATTGATCGTGTTATTTCTAAACGACTAAACATGCAAGCTGTTGGTTATAGTGCTTCAATGTCTGACGATGTAGTCGACCAAAACCATTTATTACAATATATTATTCCTAAAGATTTAAAAGATTTCGGATTAATTCCAGAAATTATTGGTCGTCTTCCTGTTTTAACATATATGGATCCGTTAGATGCAAAAACTTTACGTGCTATTTTAACAGAGCCTAAAAATGCAATCATCAAACAATACAAGAAGTTGTTTGCTATGGATAAAATTGAGTTTACAATAACAGATGGAGCTCTTGATTTTATAGTAGGAAAAGCAATTGAATATAAACTCGGAGCTAGAGGATTGCGTTCTTTATGTGAAGAAATATTAACCGATGCTATGTTCGAATTACCAAGTAGCGACGAAAAGAAACTTAACGTTACTAAAATGTATGCTGAAGGAAAATTAACTAAAACTACAATAAAGAAGCTTAAAGCAGTTTCGTAGTTTTAAGATTAATTTAAAATATAAAAAAACCACGCTAATTTAGCGTGGTTTTTTATTTATGGATGTTAATTAATAATAGACACTATGGATAATTTTTTATCAGAAAGTAGCAACTTTTTTAATGAGGGTATTAAAAATGGTTTGTTGTACTTATGTCGTTTAACAATTAATATTTTTTAAAAGTATACTTAATTATAAAGCTCACAAAGTGTTTTTTAAGCTTTTAGATGATTAGACGAAATACTCGTTTAAACACTTTTTTAGCCTGCATTTAATCGGATAGCATTTTTTTTAGTCTAAAATAACAAATTCAATACGTCGGTTTGATTGATGCTCTTCATCTGTACAAGAGTTTGTTTTGCAATCAATCAGTGGTTTTGTTTCTCCGAAACCTTTTGATGACAATCTGCTTTTATCAATACCATTTTTAATTAAATACTTTACAGCAGACGCAGCTCTTTTGTTAGATAGTTTTAAGTTATAGGCATCATTTCCTATAATATCAGTATGTGCGTTAATTGCCAGATTAATGCTAGGGTTATCATTAAGCACTTTTAAAATTTTATTTAAGGAAATAGTAGATTCTTCTTTAATACTATATTTAGCAAAATCGAAATAAATATTTTCTAATACAATTCTCAATTCATTATCAACTTCAGCAATTACAGGTTCGGTAGTATTTAATTCTAAATCTTTATTATATGTGGTGTCAAAATTTCTATTCGCTAAAAATTCAAAATCATCATCTATAAAACCATCTTTTTGAGTACTTAGTGTATACAATTCAAAAGGAACAACATTATCAAAACTAAAAGCTCCAGATTTGTCAGTCATCTGTCTTGCTATTTCATTATTGTCTTCATCTTTAAGAATAATGAGCGTATTAGGAAGTTTAATTTTAGTAACTAAATCAATAGCTTTTCCTTCGATAGATTGAACAATTTCATCATTAACCGCAGTATAAATATCAAAACTACCTTTACCATTTGGTTTGTTTGATGATACATAACCTTTGTTTTTTGTAGCTAAAAAATAGGCTACTTCATCGTAACTAGTATTAATTGTATTTCCTAAATTTCTAGGTGCTTTGTATTTATCACTTAAAATACGACTCACAAACAAATCATAACCTCCTAAATTTTGATGTCCTTTTGAAGAAAAATACAAGTACTTACCGTCGATAGATAATGATGGGTATTTTTCATCAGAAGTTGTGTTTATTGAATGCCCTAAATTTTTAGGAGTATCTAATGTTCCATCTGCATTAACATTAGAAACATAAATGTCATAACCTCCAATTGACCCTGGCATATTTGACGAAAAATATAACTTATCTCCAGTTCTATTTAAAAAAGGAGTTTCAATAGAAACATTGGTTTTATTAATATTTAAGAACTCCTCATTTATCCAATTTCCATGGGAATCTTCTTCAAGGGTGGCTTTGTATAATTTATATTCTAGCGAGTTATCTCTACTGCTTCTTGTAAAATAAACGGTTTTTTGGTCTGGAGAAAATGTAAGTTGATCTTCACTATCATTAGTGTTTAATATTCTTGAAAATAATAAGGGTCTACTTAATGCACCATTTTCACTAATGTCTAAACAAAACAATTCTTTGTACGCTTCGTTTGTATTGAAATCAATCTTTGCAAGACCACCAAGTTTTTTAGACGATACCATAATCAGTTTATTTCTAAAAAAACCAGTACCAATTTCTGAATATTTAGTGTTTACACCAGCATCCAAAACTTCAAACTCAAAACCATTGGTTCCTATTTCGTTTGAAGAAACAGAATTATTAGTATATGATAAAGAAGACTTTGTTGTATTAATATTTTCTGCAATAAGATTTGAAGGACCTTGGCTAAATATAAAATTTGAGATAAGACAAATAATAACTAAAATGTTAGTTTTCATTTTTGTGAGAGGGATTAATGATTAATTAGTTTTTAAAAATAGTATTAACCTCAAGACAAAATGAAATTTACTAGACCAATCGCAGTTTAATTCGTTAAGTAATTGTTTTTCAGCACCTTTTGTAAGGTGAAGTTTAAGAATTTAAGTTTAAAAGATCATCCATATAGTCTCTAGTGTTCGAGAGTCTAGGTATTTTATGTTGCCCACCTAATTTATTGTTTTGTTTTAGCCAATCATAAAATAGTCGCTCTCGGGCAATATGTATTTTGGGTTTATTAAGCGTTAGGTTATTATAACGTTTTGCTTCATAATCTGAGTTTAAAGCTTTTAAAGCATTGTCGAATAATTCATTAAAATAACTAAGGTCTTTAGGAGGTGTTTTAAATTCAATAAGCCATTCATGGGCACCTTTTTCTTTGTCTTTCATAAAAATTGGTGCCGCAGTATAATCTACAATTTCGGCTTTTGTGCGTTTACACACTTTTTTTAAAGCATCCTCTGCATTTTCAATAATTAATTCTTCGCCAAAAACATTGATATGGTGTTTTGTTCTTCCAGAGATTTTTATTCTATACGGATTTAAGGAAGTAAACCTAACGGTATCTCCAATTTTGTAACGCCATAAACCTGCGTTAGTGGTAATGATAACCGCATAATTTTGATTGAGTTTTACTTCGCTTAATGGGATGGCTTTTTCTTGGGAAGAGGCATAAATGTCCATGGGAATAAACTCATAAAAAATACCATAATCGAGCATTAATAATAATTCACTTGAATTGTTTTGATCTTGAATTGCAAAAAAACCTTCCGAAGCATTATAAATTTCGTAGTATTTGAAATTGTTTTTCGGTAATATTTTTTTGTACTGATCAGCATAAGGTGTAAAACTAACGCCACCATGAAAATATACTTCTAGGTTAGGCCAAACATCAAGTAAACTTTGTTTGCCTGTGGTTTCTAAAACATTGTTTAATAATACTAGCATCCAAGATGGAACGCCTGCTAAACTCGTCACATTCTCGTTTATTGTTTCATCTACAATGGCTTGCATTTTATACTCCCAATCACTCATTAATGATACTTTGCTGCTTGGTGTACTACTAAATTCTGCCCAAAAAGGCATGTTATCAATTAAAATAGCCGATAAATCTCCGTAAATTGTTCCGTTTTCTTTATACAATTCTTTACTGCCACCTAAACGTAGACTTTTTCCAGTAAATAATTGCGAGTCTTCATTGTTGTTTAAATACATACAAAGTAAATCTTTGCTAGCAGCGTAATGGCAATCTTCTAAAGATTCAGGACTCACAGGAATAAATTTGCTTTTAGCACGAGTAGTACCGCTAGATTTAGCAAACCATTTTATAGGTGTTGGCCAAAAAATATTGTTTTCACCACTTCTAGCGCGCTCAATATCGTCCTGCCAAACATCATAATTATTTATAGGAATACGTTCTGCAAAAGTTTTATAATCTTTTATCGAGGCAAAATCATATGTTTTGCCAAACTCAGTATTTTTAGCAAAATCTAAAAGACTTAAAAGCAGCTCGTTTTGTACTTCGTTAGGGTATTTTAAAAATAAATCGATTTGATGAAATCGTTTTTTTAAAAACCAAGAAGCAATAGAATTTACTAAAGGAATTGGCATATTTATTTTATCTTTAAGTTCTTAAAAATAAGGTTTTTTTTTATGAACTACCAAGGCGTTTTAACAAAAATGGAAACTGAGTTTTCACAACCTATTCAATACTATTTGGTGTTTGAAAATGATTTTTTGAATATGAATCAGTTATTGAATAAAACAATTAATATTCAATTTGTTAAGTATCAATGTTTAAACTGCGGATTGGATAAGCCCATTTACAGACAAGGATTTGATAAACAGTGTTTTTTTGAAGTGCCACAGGCTGCAGATTGGATTATGCGTCCCGAATTAAGTACGGCGCATTTAGGTAAAGAAGATCGCGATTTAGAGTTTGAAAAAAGAGTACAGTTACAACCACATATTGTGTATTTAGCAAATTCAAGTAATGTTAAAGTTGGAGTAACTAGGAAACAACAAGTGCCAACACGTTGGATAGATCAAGGTGCGCACGAAGCTATTGAAATTGTTGAAGTGCCAAATAGGTATTTAGCAGGAATAACTGAAGTAGCTTTAAAAGATTATGTGGCTGATAAAACCAATTGGCGAAAAATGCTTAAAAATGAGATTGAAGATGAAAACTTAGTAGAATGGCGTGAGCGATTGAAACAATATATTCCAGATGAAGCCTTAGATTATTTTATCGAAAATAATAATGAAACCAACTTAGAGTTTCCTGTTTATAAATATCCTAAAAAGCCTAAAAGCTTAAATATTATTAAGCAGCAACAGTATTCTGGAAAACTAGTTGGGATAAAGGGGCAATATTTAATTTTTGAAGATGATACTGTTTTTAATGTTCGTGCAAACGAAGGGTTAGTGATTAATATCAGTATAAATTAAAAACCCACTTACAGGTTATTGTAAATGGGTTGTATATTGTATGTTTCAGAGAGTACTAAATATCTTCATTGTCTCTAATATTTTGAATATATTCTGCTTTTTGAATTTCACGACGTCTTTTAACAGATGGTTTTGTGAAAAACTGATTTTCTCTTAAATTTTGCATGACTTTAATATTTCTGTGCTTTCTTTTATAACGTTTTAAGGCACGTTCTATGTTTTCACCGTCTTTAACAATAATTTTTAACATATAATTTTTTTAATTGTTTTTGTTTTAGGATTATCCTAAATACGTTTTTAGTACTTTGTTTTTAGAGGTATGACGCAATCTGCGAATACCTTTTTCTTTTATTTGTCTTACCCGTTCTCGTGTTAAGCCAAACGATACGCCTATTTCTTGAAGGCTCATAGGGTGCTTTTTACTTATGCCATAATAATTTCGTATTACTTCTGCCTCTTTTTCAGATAATGTATTTAATGCCCTGTTTAACTCTATATTTAAAGAATCTTTCATTAAATCATTATCTGGTCTAGGTGATTCATTTGATTTTACGACATCGTATAAACTAAATGTTTCGCCTTCTTTTAAAGGAGCGTCCATAGAAACATGTCTGCCAGAAATTTTCATAGATTGTTTCACATCATTGAGTGAAAGATCCAGATTTTTTGCAATTTCTTCAGCACTAGGTGCTCTTTCATGTTCTTGCTCTAAAAATGAATAGGCTTTGTTTATTTTATTTATAGAACCAATTTTGTTCAAAGGTAATCTAACTATTCGAGATTGTTCTGCTAAGGCAGATAAAATTGCTTGCCTAATCCACCAAACAGCATAAGATATAAATTTAAAACCTCTAGTTTCATCAAAACGTTTAGCAGCTTTAACCAATCCTGCATTGCCTTCGTTAATTAAATCGGGCAAAGATAAACCTTGATTTTGATATTGTTTTGAGACTGAAACTACAAAACGTAAGTTAGCAGTTGTGAGTGTGTCTAGAGCTTTTTGGTCGCCTTGGCGTATTTTTTGTGCCAATTCAACCTCTTCTTCGGCGGTTATAAGAGGAATTTTACTAATGTCTTGAAGGTATTTGTCTAGTGATTTTGATTCTCGGTTGGTAACTTGTTTCGTAATTTTTAATTGCCTCATATATTATCAGAAAGTTTAAAAAGTTTATACTTTCTATAACATAACCTATTAATTTGAAAATCCTAATTTTTTATCGTTTTTATTAAAAAAAGAAAAAGAAATTGATTAAAATTTGTGTGTTTTTAAGAGTTTTAGTCGTTTTTGACTTATTTCTGAGTTTTAATTTAGAGTGTCTTGTTCTTTTTTGTTTTTGCTTAATAGTCCACCGAGTACATTTTTAACAGCATCTTTTGTTGAGTTAGTTTTGGTTGTGTCAGTTTGAGCTTTTTTGTCTCCAATAATACCCCCTAAAACATCTTTAACTGTACTATTTTGTTCTTTTTTTAGTGAGTCTGTTTTAGTTTTATTACTGCCTATAACATCGCTAATTAAATCTTTAACTTTGTCTTTACCTTGGTTTAGTAGTTTTTGTTTTTCAATTTCAATAAGCTGTTTTGTTAAATTGCTAATACCACTTGTTAAATCGGTTTTTACTGATGGACTTGTATAAGTGCCAGCAATGTTTGCGGTAATTGGTATAGAAATATTTTTAGCTTCTTCAGTATTAATTTTACCTATTAATTGATTAACCTCGCTGCCTAAATATTTAGCTGGTACATTAAAAATAGCGCTGTAGCTTAATGTCTTATCAAAGCCATGCGATCCAGAAATATTAATAACAATATCCTCATATTTTAACTGAAAAGGTTTTACACTTACTGTACCGTTAGCAAATTCTAGTTTGGTTTTTAAATCTTTTAAATCGAGTTTCTTAAAATCTATAAAATTTAAAGCACCTCCAAGCTTGTTTATTAATTCACTTTGATTTGTTTCAATTCTAGTTGCTAATAATTCCGCGAAAGCGTTACCAGAAACACTATTTAAGTCTGGAGAGAACTCTTTATCTAAATTTCCGGAAAGACTAATGTTAGTATTTAACTTTCCTGCGAGTAATTTTGCAATAGGGGCTAAGTTTTGAAGTAATTCTAGATCTTTAAATGATTTTGCAATATCAAATCCGTTGGCGCCTAAATTCAAATTAAAAGTAGGTGTGTCATTTTTTGTTGAAACATCGCCAGCTATTGATAACGCACCGTCAAATATATTAGAGGTCATATTTTTTAGCGTAACTTGTTGGTCTTTTATTAGCAGTACGCCCTTTACATCTTTTAAGTTTAAGTTATCATAAACTACGGTTTTGGCATCGGCATTAATGGTGCAATCTAAAAACGCAGGAATTTTTAATGATTCAGTGTCACTTGTAGTTTTGTTTTCAGATGATTCTTCATCTTCAGACATGAAGTCGCTCACTTTAAATATGTTAGAATTTACATTAAAATTCCCTTGCAACTTGTTGTCACTCAATAAAAAACCTAATAAATTTTTAATGGTTCCGGTGGCATTTAAATCGCTATCACCAGTTTTTGCTATAAAATTATTTAACGATACTGTTCCTGGATTAAACGTCATGTCTGCTTTTGAGATATGGATAGGGTTTACAATATCTTCGGATGAAAACACAAAATCTGTAATACTTGCAGAGCCGTTATTTTTAATACGTTCGTAGGCATTGGTTTCAATAGCTTTCATGTCAAAAGCCGTATTAATTTTTCCTTTTAAAATACCGCTTAGTGCGCTTTCTAATTTAATAGGATACACTTTTGTGATGTTTGATAAATTTAAAACTCCATCGATATTGGCGTTTACCAACATGTTTTTTGTGATGTTCTTTAAGGTAGCCGACGATTTAAAAACATCATCATCAATTTTAAAATTTAATTTTTCAATATCTATAAACGTGTCGTCTGCATTGCCTGTGGTGTTTTTTATAGAGGTGTTTATGGAAATGTTACTAACACGTTTTGGTAAGTCTGGATATTTAAACGAGGCATTATTTGATGTAATATTGATGTCTAAATTAGGAATTGTTTTATCAGAGGACAATCCTTTTATAATACCATTTACTTTAAAATCGCCAGTAGTTTGCACGTCATCGATATCTTTAGAATAGGCTTTAGGAATAACAGCTAAGAAATTTTTAAAATCAGATTCTGGGTTTTTAAAAGT